>CAYLOF010000028.1:3303-10977 GCA_964385215.1 uncultured Thermoplasmatales archaeon | reverse complement strand
AAATCGACTATGATGAAAAATACAAATGCTTAGCAAAACGCAAAACTCCAGTAAGGTAAATCCTGCAATAAGGATTTTTCCAATCATGTTTTCTCCTTAGATTTCATACTTTCATTATATTATTAGTCAGATTATTTATAATCATTGATGGAGAATTAAAGATACGGTTTTTTCCAATTTTTTTAACCCATTCAATAAATTTGATGTATATCCTAGAGTAGTGCATACTCATCTATGAAGTTTTAAGAGGCATCTTATACGATGTTAATGTACTGATCACTTCTGTTTTGACTAATTCAAAGGAAGGAGGATGTTCAAGAAGTATAGCAAGATCTCTATCCCATTCTTCTTTTTTCAAAGTGATAGACACCTTTGGTGACTCGTTAACAATGTCCATTTTCTTTTCATAGAGCCGAGCATCAATCTGTACTTGTTGTTTCAGTAAAAACCATACATCATAAAGGTCGCGAGGTTTTTTCCTCATTGATAATGCTCTCAATTTTTCAGCAAGGACTTCCTTTTTTGTTAATCCAAGAACTGAGATAACTCTCATCTCAGGGTAGGGAAAAAAGAGCCGAGTCCATTTGGGTTCTAAAAAGACATCATTTCGTTTTGAAATTTCAATTTGTATATGACCTCTCGATCGTTCTGATCCATCGAATAATGGTCCATTGTAAACCACTCTTGCAGTACATGACAACGGTTTATTCTCAATTCGGTCAATATGTGCTTCTAAACCAAACATTGAAAGTTTCTTTGTCGTCGCTTCAAGTTTTTTTGTTAAAGATGATTCTTGATGAAAAAGCGTAAAATCCAAATCTTCTGAGAAACGATCAAGGCCATATGCATGTTTTAAATATGTTCCACCTTTAAAAACAAAGGATTCTGACATTTGAAAGAAAACATGTAAAAATAATGCTTGTATATAATCTTGTTCAAAAACATGTAATGGAAGCGAAGCAGCATGTATTTTTCTTAGTTGTTCTCTTGTTATCATTCTATTCTATCTCCTACATAGAGTTTCCATGTTTTATCTACTCTTTTTTTCTTTATCCGAGGATCTAGCGTTGCATATGACGTTATCATCATTTTAAGAGATTTTCCATTTGTTAACAATTGTTTTTTATCAAGTAAATAGCCAAGACGTGATGCAATTGTAGAGCTTTTTGTCTGTTGACAATAAGCAATTAATGTATCAATGTTCAAATCTGAGGTTAGGGCCTGATAGATATGATCAATCCCCCCGCAATATGCTGGGTTATGTAGACAATCAATGATTGTTTTTTCTTTATCTGAGACAACCGCGTGATGATGTCGTTCATAACCAAAAAACCAGTGAGGCGTTACGGTCACAAAAGATATCTTTTGATGTTGAATTATCTGTGAACGTTTCCGCTTTGTAATTATGACAAAAACTGTTTGTGGAACCTGATCTGTAAGATGATGAAAATGTAACGCACTCCAAAAACCAATATAACTTGGTGTAATCAATGAAGAGCTTATCGCATAGATATCCATAGCGTTCCATTGTTCTTTTAAAAAATATTTCCCACGTTCGACGTTTATGACAATATTTTTTTTTTTCATTCGTTGGAGTAACTGGTAGGTATTTCTCTTTGAGATATGCAGGAATCGTTGAACGTCTTTTGGTGTGAACATGATCAATTCTTGCTCTTTAATTTTATTAATGATTTCTGATTCCCTCTTCGAAATAGAAATATTATTCATGTTAGTAAGTTATAAAGAAATAGTATAAAAAGGTTACACAAAAATATTTTTTAATATCATATGATATGAGGAAATATCTCAACTATATTCTGATATGGTTTATTGCAGTTTCATTTCATACGACTTTTTTTATCGAAAAAAATCTAAAAAAGTAAGAACTCATTTGGCAATGGAACAAGTGGGAAACAAATCGTTGATGTTTTGTAGAAAGGAGTATAAATGGCAAATTATATAATAAAGGGTAGAGGATAAATGAAAGAAGAAACGTTAGTTCTTGAAGAACTTAAAGCTGGAACTAAAGAAATAGAGCGGTTCAGTAATAATTTTTTAGAGCTTAAAAAAAAATATCCCAAAAAATTTGTCGCTATTAAAAATCAGAATGTGGTTATATCTGCCAGTAAACTTGAGGTGCTGATTGAACTCTTAAAAGAAAAATTTGGCAACCCGAATGATTTTTTAATAGATTTTGTACCAGATGACAAATACATCCTAGTTGTTTAGATTTAGGAAGTAATATTTTGCGTATCGACGGATATTTTAAGGGAAGTGCACCATATATTCTATTGAGCATTAAATCAGATAGGCCAAAGATTAAAAGGCAAGTTAATTTTTTAGTTGACACAGAATCAGATATAACGGGAATTTCTATGATGGATTGTTATGCTATGGGGCTATCTTTTAACAAGTTGGGAAGACCCGTTGGTAGCATAAGAGGGTTAGCAGATAAAGCAAGAAGATGGGAAATAAATAGGGCTGAACTTCGTGGGATATCAACAGATAGCAAATTAGCTAAATTTGGTCCAATGAAAATATATGTTATGGAAACAACTCCTGATTGCCCAAGCCTATTAGGTAGAGATATTTTGGAAGAGTATGGCTTGAAATTGGTTTGCGATATCAAAAATAAAATACTTTATCTTGAAGATTAATGCTGAATTTTTAAAAAGAATTGCAAAATAATCAACGGCAAGTCATATCCTGGACAGTGGAAGTCCCGTAAACTGGAAATGATTTCAAAGGGGAATTATATCTTAGGTCGTGGATACTGCAAAGAGAATAGATCTTGCGAGAGGGAGGAAGGAAGTGCTAAATTACATTATGGGTCTCGGAAACTGCAAAGAAAATGGGTCTCGCATTCTGAAAATGCTTACGGGAAGGAATTATATTTTGGGTCTTGTATATTGCAAGGGACTAAAGGGAATTTTTGAGGTGGGTTTTTGTAAAGAACTAAGGATGTATTTAGAATGATGATTTACAGGAGAGGGAAGCAGGGGGCAGATCTTGAATTCTGAAAGACATTTAGGGGTGTGGAGGTCTCGCAGATTGCAAGGGACTAAAGCAGTCTCGGAAAAGAAGAAAAAAGGTCAGTTTAGAATCGAGTGCGCGGGTCACGAATTCTGAAAAAGATTTTAGGGGTATGTAAGAAGGTCTTACAGATTGCAAGGAAGGGGAGAGTGGTCATAGGATTATGTAAAGGCCTTTGTGGTGGAGTGGTATGAAAATCGATAAGAGACTAAAGCGGACTTAGCATTGTTTAAAGAGGTAAGGTGAGACTTGTTGTCGGTGGAATGTTGAGATCACTAACCACTGTTAATCGTAGCAATCTTTCTAAAAGGCAACAATTAGGTTGTAAAAAAGAGAGTTAAGAGTAAGAGTTAAAAAATAAAAAAAGAGAAAGGAATTATTAGTTCCTTTAACTGTATGTTGCTATCTGTGTTTTATATTTAGACGTTTACTGTCCAACTACCAATCAGTGAGTTTGTTGGATCGTATCTCAAGGTTATTTCTACATCGCCATCGGCTGTAGTAGAATTGACTTCGAAATAGTCTCCTGCCTCCACGTTACCAGTTGCGCCAAAATTATCAGCTGTGGTAAAAGTTGCGGCCGTAACATAGGCAGTTCCATTCATTGTTGCTGTAGCAGTTGCATCATCCATTTTTATCGAGACATCACTCCAAGCTATTCCAGTAGCCGAACTTGTAACATATATCTTATCGTTCGCATTGTCTCTTGCAAATGCCATACTTGGTGTACTCTCAGTACCGCCACCAATCATTCCACTTACATAGACATACACTGTCGCTGCTATTGCTACTGTGATTGCTACCATCAGAATAACACCAATGACGGCAGAAACTGCTTCATCTCCTTCTACAAATTTTCTGTTTGCTTTCATATTCCCATTCTCTCCTATTCTTATTTTAAACCTTCGCTGACATTAACAACATCTTGATATAAATAGTTTATTTGCAGGTGGTTATGCAGGTTACTAAAAAGTTTCTATTTTAGTACCTTAGAAGTCACCTTTACCATCCACACCAATGCATGTTAATTAATACCGCAATCCCTTTTGTTACCCATACTACTTAAACCTGCTTTGACAAAATATCAATCTGCAAAAACGACAACCAAACATCGCTTTTATTAGATATCAATATCCCATCAAAGATTGTATTATCATCAACGCTTTCAGACGTTTACAGTCCAACTACCAATCAGCGAGTTTGTAGGATCGTATCTCAAGGTTATTTTTACATCGCCATCGACTGTAGTAGAATTGACTTCGAAATAGTCTCCTGCCTCCACATTATCAGTTGCGCCAAAATTATCAGCTGTGGTAAAAGTTGCGGCCGTAACATAGGCAGTTCCATTCATTGTTGCTGTAGCAGTTGCATCATCCATTTTTATGGAGATATCATCCCAAGCTATTCCTGTGTCTGAGCTAGTAACATATATCTTATCGTCTGCATTGTCTCTCATAAATGCTATACTTGGTGTACTCTCAGTACCGCCACCGATCATTCCACTTACATAGACATATACTGTCGCTGCTATTGCCACCGTAATCGCTACCATCAGAATAACACCAATGACAGCAGACACACCTTCCTCATTTCCTTCTATATATTTTCTATTTGCTTTCATATTCCCATTCTCTCCTAGCCAACCTTAACTTCCATTTACATCAACAACACATTGGTATAAATATTTTGCTTACGGGCATACACAAGTTACTATAACTCCGCAAAGATGCATCTAGCAACTAGCACGCCATCTTCACCATCTACACCAAGCATGTTAACTAATACCGTAATGCCCTTTGTCACTTACAGTATTTAAACCTGCCTTGTAAAAATGCCAGATTGAAAAAAAGACAAGGTACAAAAAAACAGAATATTATTCAAATAGCTCCATTTCCGAAATAAGGAAATGAAGTGATTATTTCCATGAGGATGGTTCAAATTTCCATTCAATGATGTCATTTTCGGTTAGATAACATTGGCTACAGCCACTATTTGCATATTCGCCGTTTACATAGAATTGCCAATATAGGTTACCGTCACCATTATGAAAATCGTTTATCGCATTGATAAAATATGAATCATATCCTATATAATACTCTTTTTCAATTGTGAAATTGTTCTTATCTGCACATTCAAAAAGTAGATCTGCAACTGTGATGTTACTTGTGTTGTGACTTATATAGGTGATAGTCCAGTTTGATGCTGTGATGATAATCTTTGTTTTTGAAATAGAATATTTTTCGATTTGTGGCTTTTGCTGTAATATATCTGCTGATGATACAAAATATACTATTAGACTCAGGGTTAGAGCTATAAAAATATAGATAATGATATCTCTTTTATTATTCTTTTTCATTTTTTTCGCCTTACTTGTTTTGTTCAATATTTAGTAAACAGATTACAATAAATCATATCAAGTTGAGTTTCATAGATGGCGTTAACAAATTCATTCTGTATCTGAAGATATATTTCATAAACAGAATATAGCCGTTCAATTGATCGGGATTGAATATAGTTAGAGAACTCCCCGTAGAGTAATTTGATCAAATCTTCAACGTAGCTTGAGTTTATATCATCCTTCATATCGTATCCCTTAATAATAACTGATTCTTTTGCTAATAAATGCCTTTCATTTATAGTGCATAGAAACGGTGGCTTGCAATCTTCACCAAGTATCTGATTGTTTTTGATGAATAAAACTTTATCAACATTGGAAAGGCAATCTAGGTCATAGGTACCAACATCTGTGATAAGCAGTACTCCCAAACGCAAAAAAAAATGTTAAAGAACTGCTACTTTTTTCATTGTATTGGAGGATACTGGTCAGTCTTCTGAAGTTCAGGCACCTCTTCCAGATATACATTAGTGGACGTTGGAAAGACAAAAATAATTGTCATAAGGAGCGAACTTCAAACCACTGACCTCCATCTATTGGAGGAAACAATTATATATATGGAATATACTAATGTATATGTGGGATAATATGGTACAAGCCATTATAAAGATTAGAAGCCGCTCAAATCGTGTTCTTAATATTGTCAAAGCAAAATATGGGTTTAAGGATAAAAGCCAAACAATTGAGCACGTTATAGAAAAATATGAAGCTGCTTTTTTAGAGCCAGAACTGAGGCCAGAATATGTTGAAAAACTAGAAAAAATACAGAAGGGGAAATATACCAGATTTAAATCTGTTGAAGAACTGAAGGGAGCAACAAGCTAAAAGGAATATAATGTATAATTTTGACGTAAGCGACCATCTTCAAAGAATACTAACCAAGCTATCTAAGAAAGATAAGGATTTATATGACCAGATTTTGAAAAAAATTGATGAAGTTATTAATTCAAAAGATATTGATCACCATAAGAACCTACGATACAATATGAAAGACTCAAAGCGTGTACACATCGGACATTTTGTGCTTGTATTTCGATACAAAAAAGAGGAAAGCCATATCTTATTTGATGATTTCGACCATCATAACAATATTTACAAATAAAACTATTAATCATTTTGAAATGATTTACCTAGACCCCAGAACTACTGGAACCTAAAATAGTTAAAAACATCAGGATTAAATCCAAAACATGGGAATTAGTAACATCGCAAATATACCAATAGATGCACCAAATAACGACAGAGCCATGAAATCCCGCTTCCTATAACCTTCCATTTTTAACAATGTTTGTGTATGCTCTTCTACAAGATATGCATAGTTCTCCGCAAATTTACCATATACCTCTTCAAATAAATCGTTTTCTCTATGGAATAATTCCTTTTTTTTACGAGCAGGGAGTCTAAGTATTTTAGAAAAGTCAACATAGGTTCTTGGTACTTTAGAAAAATCAGATATTTTCACTGTATTATGTTCAATATCGCTAATTTGACTGGTACTTTTTATCGGTTTTTTAGATTCAGTTTTTTCTTTTCCGTTCTTGTTAAGTGCATCTAACAGTCGTTCTATGCTTGTCTCTTCCCTTTTTTTCAATAATTCATCAATTTCTTTTATTTTAGATTCATATTTGACATCTAGCAACTTTCTCACCGTGTATTATTTTATGAGTTTGCCTATTAAGGGCTTGTTGCACAATTGTTACCGAGATTTCGCACCCATGTAAATTACTTTTAACTATTTTTCTTGGGATTACACATATGTTTTTCTAATCTCTCATTTATTTGTTCATATTTTCGGTGAAGATGTACCACACAACCTGATCAGCAAGACGATATAAGACCAGGCCAATTATCGTGACTAAGAAAGATATAAATAGCAAGTGAAAGATATCAATGGCCAACGGATGGGACGTATATGAAGCCTAGTAATAATTACGGTTGATCTTAATGGAAATTTGTTGTCAGATAGTATGAATTAGGAGTCCAGGACGGGATGTGGATGCTAAATAATCAGGAATTTGGAGAATCGATAGAATTATTTTTAATCAGGAGGGAGCCACCCTGAAGGAAAAGATTAAAGTTGGCAACAAAAAGGATTCTTCTTCCAGTGGGATTATCTCCGATATAGATCGCAAGGTAGACAATATCTTGTCAAACGCTGAGGCTAAAAGCAAAATAGATGATAACAAAAATCAAAAACAACCTCCAACTAAAATTGAATTGAAAGACCATGATAAACATAAGTTTTT
>CAYLOF010000028.1:0-3203 GCA_964385215.1 uncultured Thermoplasmatales archaeon | reverse complement strand
AGAGTGAAAAGAAAAAAACAGCTAAGAAACCAACTAAAGGTAAGATACGCACATTTTTTAGTAAGGGAAACTACAAGATCAACCTCCCTAAAGGAAAAAGAAGTGATCAGAAACAAGCTACGGTTAAAGAAAGTACATTATTTGCTGGTGGGAAAAAAAGATCAAGTAAAATAGAACCAGACAAAGCGTGGGGCAATGCTGGAAATATCAAGAAAGAAAAAACCTACAAGAAACCAGCTAAAGCTAGGAAACCAACAAGATTCAAAAAGCCTGCATTCTTTGGCAAGAAGAAAAAGGAGCATATTGGTGGACTATCTGGAATTAATGTAAGTGATAAGGGACCGACTGATAAAAAATCAACCAAGATTAAGAGATATGCATTCTTCAAAAAGAAAAAACCTCTGGAAAAAATTTCAGATGATCATAAAACCATAGAACCACTACCTTCAAAGTTAGATGTAGAAGAACCATTCATATCACCTACTTCGGAAACTAAATCTGAAACTGTGACAGATACTGAAAAACAACCTCCAACTAAAATTGAATTGAAAGACCATGATAAACATAAGTTTTTACTAAGGCACAAAGAGAAAAAACCGATTCATCTTGCAAAGGAAGAGTCCAAAGGGAAACCAACTATACAGAGTGAAAAGAAAAAAACAGCTAAGAAACCAACTAAAGGTAAGATACGCACATTCTTTGAAATGAATAAACAACCATTAACAAATTTTGATACTATCAATGGGGGGGATACCTTACAACCTGAACATCACTTAGCGCTCTTAAGAAAAAAATGGGCCATACCGCCAGGCAAACAAAAAAAAGAGACATTCTTAAAAAAGAAAAATGTAGAAAAAACGTTCATGTCACCTGAAACTAAATTTAGAAAGGTGATAGATGATGGGAAACTTAAATCAGAGGACATAGAGAAACTTAAGTTAGATACATTAAAAAAATTAGGTTTTCCAACGAAGGAATCTTGGACGGAGCTCGATTTTTATCCGCTGATAGAACCATTTGCATATGCTGAAATAATCCGTGACACGAAGACACTTGATAGGCATTATATCTTAATGGAAATCGGATTATCGGGCGAAGAGTCCAAAAACCTGAAGTTCATAAAAGAGACTCTAAGGGGATTTACATCAAATACTAATGAACTTGAATCTAAAGGTAAGAAGAAGTACCTGATGGAAAAGATCGAACAGATTATTGAAGATTATATGCTTGAAATAGGTAAAGAATCAAAGAAAAAAATCAAATACTTTTTGAAAAAAAAGTTTTTGGGGCTTGACAGATTAGAACCGGTCATGAAAGACCCAAATATTGAGGACATATCCTGTGATGGTTCTGACGTGCCATTGTTTTTATATCATAGAATACACGGTTCATTAAAAAGTAATGTGAAATTTGAGGATGAAGATGAGATTTCTGCTTTTGTTGTTAGACTTTCTCAGAAATGCGGGAAACACGTATCTATTGCTAACCCCATGCTTGATGCTACAATGCCTGACGGGTCAAGAATACAGATGACCTTAAGCGATGAAATCACCACCAGAGGTTCTACATTTACCATCAGAAAATTTAAAGAATACCCTTTCTCTCCAGCGGATCTGATAGAATTTAATACCATGTCTCCTGACATGATGGCATATTTGTGGATGGCTGTGGAAAATGGTATTAATGCTCTTTTTGCTGGCGGTACCGCATCAGGTAAAACTTCTTCTTTGAATGCAATTTCATTATTTATCCCTCCAGAAGCAAAGATTGTTTCTATTGAAGAGACAAGGGAAATTAACCTCCCTCACCATAATTGGATACCCGGTGTTTCTAGGTCAGGTTTTGGTGAAGTTATAGGTGGTAAAGTAGTCGGTGAAATAGATTTATACGACCTTATGAAAGCAGCTCTTAGACAGAGGCCTGAGTATATTTTGGTGGGAGAGATAAGGGGCAAGGAAGCATATGTACTGTTTCAAGCAATGGCCACGGGACATACAACATATTCTACTGTCCATGCTGATTCTGCTAAATCTCTTATTCATAGATTGGAAGGTAAACCTATCAACATACCACGTATTATGCTTCAGGCCTTAGATATTGTAATTATACAGGGCACTTCGCGTGTTAAGGACAAAAGGGTAAGGAGATGTAAGCAAATCATAGAAATTATTGATATTGATCCTACGACAAAAGAGATTCTAACAAATGAAGTTTTCCGCTGGGACCCTGTTGAAGACAAGTTTGTTTATTCAGGTAAAAGCTACATATTGGAAGGTATTAGGGGCAAGAAGGATCTAAGCAGGGAAGAGATGACAAATGAAATCAAAAACAGAGCTACATTAATGGAATGGATGAGAAAGGAAAATATTAAAGATTTTAAAGAAGTTGCAGCTATGATTGCAAACTATATTGAAAATCCTTTGGAAGTTATGAAGAGTATAGGGGAAGGTATACAATATGTTTAGAAGAAAGACTAAACATTTATCATACAATTCAGAGGTTGCTGAGGGTAACCCCAGTAAAAAAATTAAAACAAAAAATCCTAAAAACAACGAAGAAGATATAGTTGCTTCGACAAAAGAGGAGATTCTATCGGAGAAAACAGATTTAGAGGAAATAGATTTCTACCCCTTAAATGAACCATATGCCTATGTCAGAATACTAAAAGATACTGACTCCCTTGACAAATATTATATGGTTGAAGAACCCACTCTAAAAAAAGACGAATTTAAGATACTTAATTTCATACAAGAAACATTAATTAAAACAATTGATGTACGCTTAGATCAACTTGAATCTGATGTTGTAGATGATTTTTTAGATAAGAATGTAGACCAGATAATAAAAGACTATAAGATAAAGATCGATAGTACTTTGAAGGGAAAGATTCTGTATTATATTGCAAGAAAATTTGTTGGATATGGGCGATTAGATCCGTTGATGCGGGACTCAAATATTGAGGACATTTCATGTGACGGTTCTGGCGTGCCAATATTTTTATTCCACAGGGTACACGGTTCATTAAAAAGTAATGTAAAATTTGATGATGAGGATGAACTCGCTGCCTTTGTTGTCCAGCTCGCTCAGAAATGTGATAAGTATATTTCTATTGCTGAGCCAATGTTAGATGCTACAATGCCAGATGGATCTAGAATCCAGATGACGCTTAGCACAGAGATTACTACGAAAGGTTCTACATTTAC
>CAYLOF010000027.1:0-11055 GCA_964385215.1 uncultured Thermoplasmatales archaeon | reverse complement strand
TCAAATATTACCATACTGTTATGCTCCAAACGTCATCAAGTATTACCATTCACTAAATAAATGGTTAGTACATCAGACAGATGCTGTCTAGGAAATTAGAACCTATATTTATTTTTACTACTAAAATAATAAGAAAAAGTACGCTCTTCTTTAGCCTCTTTACCGGTCACCATTTCAATTATACCCTGTGCAAGTATCCACCCAAAATATCCCATGAAAAACGTGAAAAATCCTGCAATGCTGTATCCAAGTATAATCTGCATATAGCTCTGTCCACCTGTTGCAAATAACACAAAGATTCCAATAGTAATAAACAAAAAGATTAGAAGGAAAATCCATCTTAATGCATAAATAGTAACTTTCATTGTTTTTAATGGAATATCTTCAAGTGATATTTTTTTATTGGCGAAATTTGGAAAATTTCTATTCTTGCTGATTCTTTTTCCCGGCAACTTTTCTCCTCCTAAAACAAATTTTTTAGTCGAGTGATCCCAAGATGGATAAATAGGAGGTAGATATAAAAAGCTATTTCGCAGATACATATGCAGGTTAAATTAAGATATATATTTATATATATGCAACTACAGCATTTTGTAGAGAGCAAATCATTGTACAATACACGAAGTATCACACAATTAGTAAAAAGAAAACAAACAAGCGATAACACTTTTTAAGAATCTGCCACGATTCTAACGACATCTCCATCTTTTAATTCGTGATCTGAACCTATAACGCGATGTGTTCTTGCATCTATTGCTCTTATGAAATGATCTCCAATATCGGTATGAACCTTGTAAGCCAAATCTTTTGCCGTACTTCCACGTGGCATCAAATAGGCATCGGGCAGGATTCTACCTTCCTTATCAGTAAGGTGAGTATCATCTTCTACAGGATATACAACAATAAGATCCAACATCTTAACCGATTCTTCAATGCATCTCTGAATTCCTGTGGCACCATACTTTTGCAAAACATGTGTTCTAATATATCCAAGTGCTTTAGTTTGTTTTTCACTTAACTCCGATTCTTTCAGGATTTTAAAATCACTACCACCTGGATTGTAATCAATCAAACCTTTATCCATTGCATTGGTCAAGGCAAGTTCAGCTTCTGCACTCGTAGGAACAACAACATATCCTTGCTCTTTAATTTCCTCTAACTTTGCCATCGTAGCATCTGGTGCAATGTCACTTTTGTTAAACGCTATAAGCATCGGCTTGCTGATTTTTCTAATATAGCCTGAAAGCTTTAGTATCTCATTATCTGTCCATTTTGATGGCTTGTCTGTACCAAGATCTAATGTTCTGATGGCATTATGTATGTGCTCTTCCTTTATTCCAAGGCCTGTTAATTTCTCTGCAAGCATCTTGTCAACCTTTTTACCAGCAACTTCACATTTTCGGGCAATATCCTCCCAGCTTTTTTTGATGATGCTTTTTAGCCAGTATACAACCTCTTTTTCCAAAAAATCCACATCATTTAGTGGATCATACTGACCAAGTCCGCAAGGATTGCCTTCTGCATCTGCACTTCCTGAGGCATCTACGATGTGTATTAGAGCATGGGCCTGCCTAAGATCATCTAAAAATTTGTTACCAAGCCCCTTTCCTTTAAAAGCATCTGGAACCAAACCTGCAACATCTATTGCATCAATGGGAACAAATCTAGTCCCACCAACACATTTTGAATTATGCGGAGTGCATGTTACTCCAAAGTCCTTACAAGGACATGGTTTTCGAACATACATCACTCCATGATTGGCATCTATTGTTGTAAAGGGATAGTTTGCAATTTCGGCATGCGCATCAGTAGCTGCATTAAAAAAGGTGGATTTCCCCACGTTGGGTTTTCCTACAATGCCTATCTGCATACTCATTTTAATTACTCCAACATCTCATCTACTTCATCCAAAATATCTGCATTACTTTCAAATCGTCTAACCTTTTCCTCAGTACCAGAGTCAACAGGCGTTACAAATGATATACCGTTTTTCGCAAACAATGTACCATCAACAGACGCAATTTTGGATAGATAAATCTTTCCACCGGATATATTTCCTGCAATATGCGTATTTTCATCCACTCGCACATCGCCATCTGTATCGATATTTCCTTGAATTCTTATGTTTTTACCGCAAAATACGTCTTCAGTGGATTTCAAAGTACCATGTATAACAGAATCATCTCCAATAAATATATTTCCTTTGACATCGTAATTTCCTATAATGCAAGATTTTCTCCCAACACGAAGATTGCAATCTACTCTGGATTTCTGAATACCAATAATGGAATTATTTGGAATGAAAAGGAATATCTCAGAAATTGGAATTGTGTCTCCATCATTTTCTTCCATTTCTTCAAGAAGTCGTTCTATCTCTTCGCTATGCCCCATCTTCAATAGTTGTGTAAGATATATAAAAAGATATATAACAACAGGGATAGGACTACGAATATTTATCCACCCCTTCGCCTCAAATCCCTCGTTCATCTCAACGCTATCAGCAACGTCAAGATCCCCTTTTAATGAAAGTTTTCCTCCCAGCTTTACCTTCTCCCCAAGATATACATTGCCTCCACTTTTGACATTACCACCTATGCGCGAGAAGATATCTGCCCTAATGTCATTTGTGGTCTCTAAATCACCGTCAACTATGACGTGCTCTCCAACAAAAATTCGACCATCTGTTTTTATCCCGAACTGAAGTAAACAGCGATCGCCAATAATCACATCTCCCTTCGCAAGTATCGTATGTTCATCAAACTTTGTTTCGTCTGGAATCACAAGCGTCTGTCTATCAAATGTCATGCTAGGGCATTATTGCATTTCCCATTATAAAGTCAACGGCTCGCTTGCAATAAAAAGGGAGAAAAGAATGGTGCTCTTATTCTGCCAGCCATTCTTCATCAATACGTGTGTAATTAGATATTTCCTCAGATTTAAACCAGAGATTGATCTCAAATTCAGCAGTCTCTGGACCATCAGAGCCATGAACAATGTTCCTACCGATAAACTGACCAAAATCTCCCCGCATGGTACCCATGGCAGCTTTTTGAGGGTCGGTCTTTCCCATCATTCCCCTAACCATCTCTATAGCATTGCTTCCTTCAAGGACCATAGCAACCACAGGAGATGAAGTAATGTATTTTACAGTTGGCTCAAAAAACGGTTTTCCTTTATGAATGCCATAATGTTTCTCTGCAAGCTCTTTACTAACCGATACAAGCTTCATTGCTACAAGTTTGATTCCTTTTCTTTCAAAGCGAGAGACAATCTCACCAATAAGGCCTCGTTGAACTGCATCAGGTTTTATCATAACGAATGTTCTTTCCTTTTCCATAGGATCTCACCTGTAATTTTTAATAGATTGATATAACTCTCCTTTATAGAATTAACGGCCAAATCTAGATGGATTTACCAAGTATATAAAAACCAAAGCTAACCAGATTAAATAGGATATGAGCAAAAATTGCAGAGTATAAGTTTTTTGTTTTAATCACAAGAAAGGCAAGAAGGAGCCCAACTACTGCAGTCATGATAGCAGGGTAAACATTTCCAAATGATAAATGAGCAACGCCAAACAAGAAAGCGGTAACAATTATTGCTGCTTCTTTTCCGACAAGTGAATTAAACTTTTCCAACAAAAATCCTCTAAAAAATATCTCCTCACCAATAGGCTGAAAGGCGATTAGAACCAATATCAAAGGCAAGGAAAAATACGATTCTAGTTCAGGAATATTACTGGAATCTGTAAGATCAAAACCTAGAAACATCATTACAGCACCCATTGCAACAATTATTGCAAATGCAAATATCATTGTCAGTATACCCCATAGAAACGCTTCATCTATACCTTTAGTTCGAAGTTTCAAATGAGAAAACATTTGCTTTAGGCTAAATTTATTAACCAAACGATACCACAAAAGTGGGATTACAATGAATAACGCAACAACAAAGGCCAACTGAATAAATAAAACAATTATTTCAAACAATATTCCAAATGATTCTGAGATGCCTCCAACCTGACCCGTTTGGGTTGAAAGAGGCATTCCAAAATAGGAAAGTACTGGAAGCACAATAAAAACAAGAAAGGTAGCGGTAACTAGGAGTAGTGCTAAAATGTGTGTTGGTTTCTTAATATTAAAATCCATGTAAGGGGTCAACAGCTACGATTTCATAAAAGTTTTTAAATATGCAAGCCCGTTACTCAAAGAAATGCTGGGCCCGTAGGGTAGCTTGGTCGATCCTTTTAGCTTTGGGAGCTAGAGACTCCAGTTCAAATCTGGGCGGGCCCACTAGCCTATCTTCATAATGGTTTTTTGCACTGTCTTGTCCGTCAGATGAATGGTTACAATTATTGGAATTATTGTTTTCACTCCCTATATTCTCTAATTCTTTTATATGATTAATAATGCCTCTTTCTGCTGCTGCACTAATATTAATTCCCATTGATTTTGCTTTTTTAACTACATTTTCATTAAGATTCATTTGGAAATCCCAATATATGTTGCATTATTGTCATGCTGATTTCATCTCCGCATCAACCATACGCTCTAAAATTAAGTAAAGTATAATATATAATACGAAAACCAGATATCCTCTCCGAGAAGAATTATGTCTGTTCATTTTTTGAGGGGTTCAAAAGGAGAAAAGTGTTCATTTTTACAACTATTTCAATATCACAAATGGTCCTATTGGATATCCATTAGCAGACTCAATAATATCATTTATTTGTAATATTTTCATTATCCACTTTTACATCTGCTAACATAGGTTGATATGATAAAGACACCAAGATAAACAAGCAAAGGATACTCCCACTAATTAGCATAGATTTTCTCATATTCTAATCATTAAATCCTCCATACATAATCCCACAAATAAACCTCTCTCCAACATATCCTATAATATGAGATTTATAGTTTGGATAATTGGAATCTGAAAGTACCCACGATTCACCTTTATTCAAATATTCTACACTAATTCCATCTCCTTCTTTCCAACCAATCACAAGAACAGAAAAACAATTGAAAACATAAATTATCTCACTATCATTCTCTTTCAAAGTCTTTAGATTATAAATAAAACCTATAAATAGATAACAGAAATTAGTTTCATATCTAATATTCCTAACATTATCTATCGCATCCTGTATCCTTGTATACTCTGCTCCGTCATCATCAACATAGATAGTCTTGTTTAATGTAGGTGTATCACTTGATACCATTGGTATAAGAATTGGAATTAAGAAAAGAAGAATAACTCCCAATGCAAATGGTTTCTTATACATGTTAACCTCCCTTAATTTTCTTCAATTGAATATTCATAATAACTATATTCATAATCCATTTCGAAGGAATTCCCTTTATCTCTCAGATATTTTAATACCCTCCAAATTTTTTCTCCAATATCAATATCAATAACAACATCAAAAGAAGCATTATTCATATCTCTAAATTCTTCTCTAATTAACTCATCTGCTTGTTCAAGATTTCTAGCGCTAACCATTCCATCTGAAGGTATATCATTCGCAAAGAAAAGAAAAAAATGGTTTCCAGCATGTGTTGAAGTTTCTATAAAAACATCATCATTATGACTAATATTTACAGTTAAGACATCTTTTCCCTTTGTAAACAATAATCCATAAGTAAAATCATCAATCCAATTTACATTTACTTCAACACTTGTAAGAACATCCCCTTGTTCAACAGATACTAAAAAATCATCTATATATGATTCTTTTTTACTAACAAATAAATCACTAAAACTATAGTTTCCAGTTTTCTTAGTCCACTTGTAAAAATAATTATAATACTTTGGCTCAAGTGAAATATTCAACCAAAAGGTTTCATTATCTCCAATATCATAATAAGAAAAGTGATAATAACTATAATTTTTATGATAACATATTAAATCTATTACACCCTGAGCGGTTTTCATCATATAATAACCATTAGAATCAGTAAATGTACTATTATCAAAAGAAGGATAACCATAATATGTAGTGTTATCTCTTCTCCAATTTAAATCAATACTAACATTTTCTATAGGTTCCAATATTTCGGAATCATATATATATCCACAGGTAATTGCATTCTCTTCAGGCAATGGAGTCATTGACAAGTTAAACCAACGAGTACTCCATGCATCAATCCAAAATTCACTTGATTGAAAATGGAAAAATTCACTATAAAAAACTACGATAATGATTAATCCATTTGTCATATTAACCTTATAAAAACCGTTCTGGTTAGTATATGTATAGTTAATATCTATGTTATTTTGTTCATCTTTCCATAAAATCACAACTAATGCTTTGTTCAACTTATTTTGAGTTCTATTATCAGTTATATAACCTTGAATTGTTGAAGTTTCCAATGCTCGTCCTTTCTTCAATGAAAAATTTAACCATATTATTTCACTAATAGGAAAATAGATATTTGTAAAGTTCATGAAATATTTTTGTGCACGAACATAAATCATTAACACTGTTCCATGAGGAATGATTAATTCATACCATCCAGTATGATTTGTATAGGTACCTATTAATGTATAATTTTCATTATTACCTTCAATTTTTGGAATGATTGCATAAACATAAGCATTTGTTATTGGAGTAGCATTCGACTCATCAACAATAAACCCATGGACGGTGACATTTATATTTTTATTTTGTAAAAAATTATTTTCACTTTGTTCTTCTATTGGTTTTATATTTTCCCCTGTATATGATTGAAGTGTTGATAGTAAGAATAGAAGAATAACTCCCAATGCAAATGGTTTCTTATACATCAAATGTCTCCCTCTTCAGTATACATTCTTGATAGACAAACATCCAATAACAACTTCCTTCATCAAATGTGTCACTAAACAGATATGATTGCCCAACATTATCCCAACCGAAGACAAAATCACTTACAATACCCATATTTACTATTTCAGTCCAGTTATAATTAGATCCGTTGTGGTTAATAATCAATATATCTTTATCTAAAGGATAATCACAGGATGAACCAAGTACGTTCCAATCTGCTTTTAGATGGGTTATGTATCCATCAAGGTTTCTTTCGTAATTAAACGTCCATAGTTCACAATCTTCAGGAGCATATATCCAGTATCCATAACCAGGTATCAATGTATCATCAAACTGATATGATTGAAGTGTACGATTCCAACCGAATATGTATTGTGAAATAATTCCATTATCTATTGCTTCCTGCCATGTGATAAAGGCATCATTATAGAATACAATTATTTCTGATGTATTTACAGATAGATTAGTTGGTAGGGAAACGAAGTTCCAGTTATGCTTGAGTTCTGTTATTAGCCCATAGGGGTGCATTAGGGGATAGTTATCTGTATTGTTCCCTGCAGGTATATCATAGGGTGTGTCTCCAATGCCATCAGGTTCAGAATCTATACCTGTGTAGTCATCCCAATAGTTACCACCTGATGGGTAATCATCATCCCATATGTTGTTACAATAATCCTTTGCATTCTGATTATTTATTAAAAAATTATTATGATATATCTTGTTGTTATCACTTTGATGGGAAAAGGTTATTCCAGTTGAACTTTGATTGAATGAATTTTTTGCAATAGTATTACCATAAGAATCAGATAAGGATATTCCACCATAATTATTGAAGAAGTTATTATGAAAAATAGTGTTATTATATGATTCATCAAATTCGATACCATAGGTGTTTGAACTAATATTGTTATCAAAAATTATATTATATCCACATTCATCATAGAAATATATGCCATCCATGCTCATTGAAATAATATTATGAAAAATAGTGTTATTTGATGAATGAATGTTTAATACTCCAATGATATTACTAATTAGGTCACATGTATTGATGGTTATATCATGACAATATGCTAATTCAATACCGCATGCTGTATTACTAATTGATAAATTTGAAATGTCAAATGAACTGCAGTTTATCATAATTAATTGTCCAATTGAAACTTCATTTAGTGTAAAAAATTCTTCATTCTCATGATATACGATAGGTTTGTTGTTTACTGTGTTATTGAGTATTGTTTGATAATATTGGGATAATTCTTCCCCAGATATAATAATTCCACAGTTTGTAAAGCTATTATTTTGTATTGAATTGCCAGATGATCTTGATAAGATTAATCCGAGAGAATTGTCAATAAAAGATGAATTTTGGATAATGTTATAGGAACCATCACGGATATGTAATTCTGAGACATTAAAGAAAGAACAGTTATCTATCTCATTAAAATCACTTTCAATATAAACCATTCCACCATCATAACTTACAATATTACAATTACTTAGAATGACATTGCCTCCATTATTATTTATAGAAATAATTTCAAACGGACCTGCTTTTTCCATATCAGGTGCAATTGTGAAATTAGAAAAAACAATATATGGAGAATTAAAGCCAATCCCATATTCAAAATCTGATGTATTGAATTTAATAGTTGTATTATAACTATTTTCAGCTGTCATATTAATCGTCTTATCTACTAATACATTCTCATAATAAGTTCCATTAAATACATACACAGTTCCATAGTTATCTACACTATCTATAGCATTTTGAATGTTATCGAAATGAGTCATATTCCATCCAGGTGTTGAACTGTTGAAATCATCATCAACCCAAACGAAAACAGGTGGGTCCATAATTGGATTCATCAATGGATAATTATCTTGATTATCGCAACAGAATGTATATGGGATGTCTCCTATACCGTCACCATCTCCATCTGTTCCATTGTAATCCCCCCAATAATTTCCTCCGTAAGGATAATCCATATTCCAAATATTATTTGAGCCTACATCTTGTCCATTTGTACTATGGTTGTTTGCAGAGTTATTTACCAGATTGTTATGATATAAAATATTATCATTGCTACCCCAATTGAGGTTAATACCAATATAGTTATTATATACATTATTTGAAAATAAAATATTACGGTTTGAATCGTCAAGATCTATTCCAATTTCCGAATAATAACTTCCATTTAAACCTATGATGCTGTTTCTGGAAATAATATTTTGTTCGGCATCCTCAAAAAAGATGCCATACATAAAATAGGAATCTATCCTATTTCCTTCAAACGTATTATTATTTCCATTGTAACAATAGATACCTATTTCGTCGTCAGAAAGAATATTATTGATAATAGAACAGTATTTACATTCCAATAACTGAATTCCTACGAAAGTGTTTGATATATTTTGATTTATAATGGAGATATTATCACATTTTACCAATATGATCTGTCCTGCATTTGTAATTGTATAATTCGATTCGTTCTTTAGGTAAACAAGTGGTTTGCCGTTAACTGAATTGTTATGTATAATATTATCATACACTCCCGGAATTATATCAATACCGTCGTTGTAAAATTCATTATTAGTTACAGTATTATTGTGGGAATGATATAAACAAAGACCTGAATACAAACCGTTATCAGATATGATATTTCCAGTGATTATGCTATTATCCGAATAATACAGTTCTACACCCATAACATTTTTATCTATTATATTATTATGTATATAATTATAGTTAGAATGGATACTAAGTCCACTACTCGGTCCAGAACTATTCGTTATGCTAAACCCACTGATGTTAACTTCATCAGCAGTTATTTTTACAACATAATTACGCCCATAATCAATAATTGTTGTGTTCTTATCCTCACCAATAAGATGGATGGATTTACCAACTACTATATGTCCATTATATGTTCCATTGTAAACAAAAACAGTATCTCCAGTATTTGCATCATCAATAGCATCTTGGATATTGCTATAATTGCCTGGTCCACTACCGCCTACATACAATGTAGTTCCGACAATCGACACATTCAATGGTTCAGACCAGTCACTCTCGGCATTACTATTATCTTTTGCTTTTACTCGAACTTGATATGTTCCCAGTTCTGTCCATTCATGTGATATATTAGATGTTTGTCCTGAAGAATATGGGCCATACCATACTGGTGTTGAATTATCACCCCAATCCCACAAGTAATACAATTGGTCACCATCTGGGTCAGTAGTGTTTGAAGCATATTCATATTCTATATCTCCATTACCTGTTGGTGGTCCATCTGGAATGCAAGGTGTGAGTGGTGGGTCATTTCTTGTATCTAAATCATTTCCGCTAACATTTGATAAAAGTAGAATTGATATAAGTATGGCTATTATCCTGATAGCGAGACTTTTTGCAGGGACAACATTACGCATAACTTCAACTCCCCTTTACATATTATAAGATACTCTTAATAGTTAAATGTTCTGATGATTATACTACTATATATAATACGAAAAACAGATATCCTCTCCGAGAAGATTTATGTCTGTTCATTTTTTAGACACTTTTCTCCTTAGAAACCGTTCATTTTCATAGACATTAAAAATATACAATTATATATCTAATATAAAGCCTTTTTAAGCATATATATGTTATATCATTCGTAGAAAAAAGATAATGCCTTTAAGACGTACTACAAGCAATTCTCAGGCATTATTATAAGATATGTTGGATAATAATATTCTCTTCAATAACTTTATCATATATCTTCTTCAAATCTTCTTCAGATTGAGAGTTGTAATGCATCAAGTCTACATCCCCTTTTAGAGAGTGACCCATGATAATTTTCTTGATAGATGTTTGCCCTCCTCTTCTATCCCATTCCTGAGAAAAGAACTTACGTAAATCCTTTACTTGAATTGGCGCATCTCTAAACAATCTAGTTATATGACTTTGTGAAAACAATACTTTTAAACTCACATCACTATTGAAGTAAGTAAGGTATTCAGATATTGCATTCCGTGTTTCCTTATTAAAGAAAGATATTCTACTTATCTTAGTCTTAGTAGATTGTCCATTAGATGGATTATGATTGATATGTACCACTCTATTATCTATGTCAATATCTTCTATTGTAAGTTGGTATAGTTCTTCTGCTCTCATACCTGATGATGTGCCAAGTAGAGTTAATGCTTTAATCTGTGTGTAATATTGGCCATCCTTAAAGTATAATATAGTATCTTTA
>CAYLOF010000026.1:0-11640 GCA_964385215.1 uncultured Thermoplasmatales archaeon | reverse complement strand
ATGCATATGTGTTATATGTTTTGCTTTTTGGATTGATGAGGATGGTGTGTAATATGATGTCTGCCATGGTTAATGTTCTTTTTGTTTGATAATAATATCTAGTATTGCTGATGAGAGGTACATCATATTCTGAGAAGTTAGTAACGGCTGTGGTAGGTATGTCGGTTATCCTTTTTTTTGTTTTGAATAATATTTCGCTGCCGTGTTGCCATATTATTATCGCATCATTTGAAATTGTTCTTATATATTGGTAATTTTTGTATTCGTAGTAGTACTTTGCAAATTCTTGAATGGTTTGATGAATTGGATTTATAGCATATCTTCCTTCTTTTTTTAGTATGATTCCATATTGACTCAATTGTTTGATTGTTTTATAGATCCATTGTCTTGATAGGTTCGTTATATCTTGAATTTCTTCTGGTTTTAATTGGTAGTTTAATAGTGCTATGATTCTTAGATTGGAATATGTGAGTATCTGTTTTAGAGGAAGCCGAGGGAAGATTTTACTGATTTCTTCAAGTTTTTGTGAATGTATGGTTTGTTCTTTGGTTATGAAGACGTGCCTTCCTTTTCTTTGTTTTTTTGCAAGACCATTTTCTATGAGCTTTTCAGTAATTTTTGACACTGATCCAGGGTATATGTTTAATTTTTTTGATATTTCTGATATTGTTGCAGGGAGCAATTTGAATGTTTGTATTTCCTGAATAGCAATCATATGTAAACTATATGGAAAAACCTATTTATATTATTTTCCTTTTAGTTTACAATAAAAGTGACATAGATTGAGAAAAGCCCTCTTTTTAGGATTACAGTGTCTTTGAGCTACCGATGCAAATAATATGAGTTGATATTTTTCAAAAAAGTTGAGATGAATTCAATAGCATTTTAAAAAGACAAAACAACCCTTATTTCTCTTAATTATTGTTAAGTAAAATCAACTACAAAACAAATTACAACGTTTTTTTACTGGTTGCCGCATCATGCAGTAATATTGCCACATATAGATTATGGATTTTGAGCAAAAACCAGATCTCGATTACCGGAAATGCTAGGTCATAGATTCCAGAGGTAAAAAGCTACACATCCTGGAAATAGAAAAGGTCCTGTAAACTGGAAACGGTTATAGTAATGTCATAAGGTTTTCTAATAATATCCTATTCACGACACAGGATTAGCAATGTTTGATTATTATGTGCTTTAACTATAAGTCTTGCGAGGGGATGCTAAATTACATTATGGGTCTCGGATTTTTTTGGGGAATTATATCTTAGGTCTCGTAAACTGAAAAGAAAACGGGTCTCGCATTCTGAAAATGACTACAGGAGAGAATTATATTTTGGGTCTTGTATATTGAAAAGGACTAAAACGATTTTTATGTGTGGGTTTTTGAAGGGACTAAGGATGTGTTCGAAGTGGTGTTTACAGGAGAAATAAGCCAAGAACAGGTCTTGAGTTCTGAAAAAGGTTTTAGGGGTGTGTGGGTCTCGTAAATTGCAAGGGACTGAAAGGATTCTGGGTTTTACAATGAAACGGTGCGGGTTGGACTCTTTCATTTTGGTATTTTTGCAAAGCAGTTTTAAATAACAGAAAACAGGAGATCATATGTTGTGGTGCTGGAATGTACAGGCATGTTAATCATTATAAACGGACGTATACGGTTGAGGTTATTGCAAAATTAATCATAATACTTGTGATTGTTGCAGAGGTTGGTTGGCTGCAATCTGGCATATAGTTGGGCATAATAGTTATACTATGTTTTTGAATTGGATGTGGGTTTATTTTTTACCTGTTATAGATGAATAAAGCTTAGTCAACAGATTGTCATCTTTTTCAGATGAAACGCTGAACTTATTGCCACATTTAGAACATGTTAAAATGATTTCTTTATTTGTATCTGCATTGTAAACAATTTTACTATTACAATGAGGGCATTGAACAGTCTTTTCGATTCCCTCATCTATATTGAGAACATATTTATATATGGTTTTTTCATCAAGAACATAAAAGATATGGTGTTCATCGTTTGGATTTTCAGGATTGTAATGCATTATTGGTTTTCCAAGTTCTTCACTGATTTTTGAGAGATCTTCCATTGATTTTGTTGAAATGGCTTCCGAGTTCGTACCAAATTGTGGCGGTTTGCTTATTTCTACAATCCATTCGCCGTATTTCTTCGTTATCTTTTTCAATTGTTTCTCTATTTTATTAACGGATATATCTTCACTTGTGGTAAACACGGTAAACAGAATGATGATAATAAAAGAGATGAGACTTACTATTATACCATTGGTTTGTTGTTCAATCACACCAGGTTGCGAAATCAATGTGGTTCCTTCCAAAGAGCCGGTCTGGTACTGGGTGAGATTACCATCGAATTCAATAATGTTTTCTTCTAACGGCATACTCAACAATGGTGAAAACGATTCGTGGATAGTCTCAGGAGTTGTTAATGCTGAGAGTGTAATGCTGCAGGTCATGTTAAGTGTGGGAGTTTTCGCGTTGACACCGATTTCATCATTAATTGTGCTGACGATTTCTTCAAAATAGGTATAGTTTATAGGGAAGGTTATGGTAAAATGGGGGGTATTAAACTCAGTTTCCGGGATGATTATATAGTTTTTACTCCACAGGTCTGTCCGAACCGTGGCATAGACCGTATAATGTCCCTGTACGGTTGCGGCCTGATTATAGGTGAATATGTAGGAGAATGAGGCGTTTATATGGTCAGTTATTTTTTTGAAAATGATTCCCTGCCCAGGGTACAGTGTGCTGGCATTATTGTAGACGCTATTGTTTTTCAGATAGGCAATATAACTAAATTTACCTGTATGACTGTATTCGCATGTGGTAATGGTTTTTTCGGTTGTTGTTGGTTGTTGAAACGCTGCATAGGTACTATATGCTGAGAGAATAAATATGATACTGAAAACTATGATAATGGCTATTCGTAGGTTTTTTTGTATGGGTTTCTTTCTTACCTTCATTTTAATCGCTATTTTTTTCATAGTATCATTTTTATATGCTACTGGCCAGTTTTCTAATTGTATCTTTTATAATTATTGGTATCCATCCTATCTTTGGTAATGTGAAGATAGCTTTTCCCGATATTTGATCTGAGACAATAGGATTCGTATCTGGGGCATTATTGGCATCACCCTTGGTTATAAATAATCTTGTATTACCTTCTTCATATATTTCGTATACCCGGTGGACAATGGGAATTGAAATATTTTTACTTCTATACTGGATGATGTCGCCTTCTTGGATCATATCAACTTGCACTTCGGAGATAATGACGACATCGCCGACGCCTATTGCAGGTTGCATGCTACCGCTATAAATGACGGTCGGTTGAACACCAAAGTAGCCAAATGAAAAAAAGATGAGTACTACACTCACTATAGCGACACCGGCCCAGCTGAGTGCAGGGTCTTTTGTCTTTTTTCTTCTCCTGGTTCCTCGTGCTCCTGGCTGTGTAAGTTGGATGCTGTTTTGGATGATTAAAAACCCGATGGCTGGTCCAAGCGTTCCAATGAGCGCCATAAGTGCCCAGTCTAAGTCTGGTAATATAGGTGAGAACCATTCAAATGCTTGTAATATCCCCATATAGCCTATTGCCGGTAGGGCACCTCCAAGGTAGGCTAGGTATGATGCAAATAGGCTCATAGCTAGTAGTGGTATAATGGTTTCTCCGAGGAATTTGACTGTTTCAGCGGGATCGCTAAAGTCCAATACGGTGAATGCCATAGGTGCTACGTTTACGAGCATAAAGAGTATGGTGACAGATGCTAGGATGAGGGTGATGTTTCTTCTAGTTGAAGTACCTTTTTTTATGAGGTATGCCCTGCTGAGTTCGATGCCAAAAAGCGCAGATACCATGAATAAGAGGTTGGTTGCAATACCAAATGGGGTGGAAGAATATGGGCTTTCACCGAAGCCTGCGAATAAACCTGCGATGACCAGTAGTGATACCTGGAATCCACCGATGAGTAGTGCTGCGTGTAATGGTGTTTTTCCAATCTCCCATCGTCGTATTTTTTTGAAACTCCATATGTTGAGTCCTTCTTGTTTTGCGATTAGAAAAACAATAATGGCTAAGGAGATCCAAAGGCTTGGTCTTATAACGTAGGCTCCTATGAACCCACTGAAAGCATCAGGTATAATTAGATTTATCATTACGTATATCGCTGCGATCAAACTTAGGATAATATACCACATGTTCTACTCCGGATTAATATAAACCATCAAATATAAATCTTTCTATTATTATAAAACAATTTAATATAATTTATCCTCCACCTTCATTTTCTAAATATGACGCAGAGGAATAAGATGTTTTTCTTTTTTATGTTTTACGATATGTTCTTTAGAGAACATTGCCTCGTAGAAATCTAAAAATTAAAAAGCGGAAGATGGGGGAGATCCTCCAATATTTTGGTTTCGTATCTTCCATTTGGTAGTTATTGGTCTGCCTGATGTTCTAGAAGAATTTCTTCTGCTTTGACTTAATTACGGGGTGGAGTGCAAAGCCGAGCGTCTCCCCCAAAACGAAAAGAATCGATGATTGTGTCAGCCTAATTTTCTTGTTTTCGCCTACCTAATAAGAAAAGGTTTATTCTCCTAAGTTGTTGTAATAATCTAATATCTTTTTCCCCTTCTTTTTTGGTTAGGTTTTTTATGATATTTTCTGTGAATAGCATATTACACTGTCGCGCTATCACTTGTCTCCCAGTTTGCAAAAAAACTATGAGTTTTGTGTATATTATCTTGTTTGTAAAGCACAAGTGTTATAAAAAATCAAATTTACAAAAATGTAAATTGCAAATGTTTGTAAATGTAGATTATTTCTGCAGTTTCTGTTGAATGATGAATAGTTGATCAAGATAGTCTTGGACATCGATGTCGGCTCGGCGTAAAAGAAGATGGGCAATGTCTCCTTTGTCTTTGGTTCTTCCAATAAATCTTGGTAAACGGCGGAGTACCATTTCTTTCCAGTTATCTGTTTTCTGGATGATTTCTAGGGTTTTGTGGAGGTTGCTGCCGAGAAGGAGGACGGCGGCATCATATCTGTTTTTGTAGTCTGCAGGGAGCCCAAGTTTGTTGGCAGTGAGGTACTCTATTTCTGGAACTGTCGGCTGAATAGACTGATGTTTTCCATGAGAGACAACTGTCTTTTGAGTTGTTTTGCCGAGGTCGAATTCGAAGTAATGCTGCGCACCTATCTCATAAATCCGTGGTGGTGATATTTCAATACGAATTTGAAGGTCTTTAAACAAGGCAGGGTCACATGAAATCTTGAGATGGGGTTGGTAAGGTTTATAAAACCGGATGCCCCAGTCTCTTTCCTCCAAAGAGGCAAAGCCTCTCTTAATGAGGATATTATGGACTGTTTTAATATCTCCAGGTGTTGCTACAGCGTCGATATCTAATGTATATCGAGCATATTTAGATGGATATGTAGTGTAGGAACGTACTGCCCATCCACCGATGACTACGATATGTTGCTGTATTTGTTGAAGTATATCAAGTGATTGATCTTCAACATCATCTCTGATCTGTTGAGGTAGTTGTTCAATGTTGACTGCCATGATTACGTCTCTCCTCTGAGTGTATGGCGGATGGCACCGATGTCAATGTAGATGACGAGATTCCATTTTTTCTCATATGGAATGCTCCATTTCTCTTTTCCATATTGTTTCTCTGATTTAAGCCAAGTTTTTGTTTTACCATCTTCTTTTTCATGGTGGAATCGATCTATAGTCTTTTGTGAAACAAGTTCTGAAGCAAGGCTATGGATTATGTCGAGGTAGCATCCAACAATACTTGCCTCGTTTTTTTCCTTTGCTACCTTAAGGAGTTTTTTCATATCTAGTCGCCCTGTCTTTAAAAGTAAGACACAGGTTTCTTCGACGCCATGGCTAGTATGAATGGCGCTGATGAACACTTGTTCAGGTGTAACAGTTGGAGTGGTGCTATGAAGAATTTCAAGGAACTCCTGATGAGGGAGACTAGTGTTAGTGCCATAAATATATGCCCTGCCATGTCTATTATGAAGGTATTTACGGATTGTTTCAGGTGTTGCATATGTTTCCTTGATAATAGGATAGCCTCCTGTGGTGATGGTTTCGTGTTGCTCAGACTGATGTAGTTCATGCAACCTGTGGTTGACAGGGTGATCGGTGAGATGAAGGATGAGAGGTTTCTCACAAGTAATCTCGGCTAGTCCAGTGTTTCGAAATGTTTTGAATATTTGATGGATGGTTTGATAGTGATACCCTGTCTGTTTTTGACATTTTTTTATGCTTACCTGTTGATGTCGATGTAGACATTGCCAGATTCGTTGGAAACTCTTCTGATCAAATATTTTAGGATCAATGCCATGAATAAAAGCAGTGAAGTAGAGTTCCGCGGTTTTAGCAACTTTATAGCTGCTGCTAAGCGCGATGGTTACAGTATCCTTTCTGCTGACTTTGATGATAAACCCTTGTTTATGAAGTTCAGCTACTGCTTTGTATATTCCTTTTGCAGTGTAATCTGTGGTCTGGATAAGTGTTTTAAGACTGATAGGACCGATACTAGCACGTATGATGATTTCATGTTTTGCGTTCATGGGAATTCATCTCTTATTGTTTTTCTTTATGTTTGTTTTATTTTATAGTAATAGTAGTAATAATATTTATAGTATTGCTATTTTTTGTATAAAATAGTGTAATATGTAGAGAAAACCCATCTGTATAGATGTTTTCACTGTGAATGAATAAAAATGGGTTATTTGACATTTCACCAACACTAGATTACTGGGGTGCCGGTCTACCTGTAGATTATAAAAACAATTTCGATGCACAAGCATTACTTGAACTATGTGATGTTGAAAAAGTAATTGAGATAATCCAAGAAAATGATGATTGGGTAGAGATGGTTCTTAGACGCATTCCAAAACCTATTGGACGGTTGCAGAACTCAGATCAATTGGAACATATCCTTGCAATAAACAGCGGAATCGATATAAAACACCATGTGAAAATCTTAAAGTATATTGAGGGCAAACTTAGGTCATGAAAAGGATGATTTCATATAAAATCCCATTTGTTTTTTGCCGCAGTAGCAAGAGATATATTTGTTACATTTGTTGAATAATATTGGTTTTATGAACTAGCAACTTGCTTCTGCCCAAGGAGTTTTCCAGGGTCGTGGCGTGACTATTTTCGCAAGTTTAACTCCATTAGAACAAGGATCGTCATCGGTTGGATCAATGTCAAGAGTTAAGGGACCTGTAGTGGATGTAAGGGTTGTTCCACATTCCTCCGACCATGCCTCTACTGTGGCGCCTTTATCTTCGAGTTGGAATTCGAGATCCTGGTCTTCGCTAGTTGGCGCATACTTATCACTGGGATTCTGAAGTGTTTCTAACCTTATTTCCAAGCAGATTTGGTCTCCTGCGTTTAGATCTCCGATGTACCAATAGAGGTCGTTGAAGCAGAAGTGTATTCCATCCCATTCACTTCCACCTCCATGCGGACGGTGCTCCCACGTGACAGTTCCTATACCAAGTGGTTCTGTTTTCCATGATCTTGGGCCAAGGCTTAGGCCAATGGTATCGTTAACCCAGACGTTCGTCAGATCGGTTGATCCGCAGTTTTCAATGCAGATCGTCAAATTGAACTTCGTAGAATTTGTCTCGTTGGCGACGAGTATGTAGTCTGTTTCTACTGTCTGGTTGTCTCCTGTACAAGGATCGGTGAAGGAACCATGTAACGTTTTCATTATCCGAATACATGAATTGTCCCATGTACCAGTTGTTATAGTACCCTGTATGTAAAGCTCTTCATACCAAAGAGAATAACTAATACTAGTTGAAGCTAATAAGAATAATACGGTAATGAATAGTAAGCTTAATTTTAGTGGTGTGTTTTTTCTTCTTTTTCTCATTTTTGTTTTTGCCTCCTGTTGGCAAAAAATATTCGATAGGGCTTTAAAAGTCAGCCCTAGAATCTTTTAGTTAGAGTTTACACTGTCTCCACATCATCTATTCTATACATATGGTCCAATCCAATCTTCGTTGTACTGAATTACTACTGGCTCTAGCGTAAAGGTATATGTTGCACCTTGTTCTGCTCCTTGGAAAATGTGAACGCCGAAACTGAGATCTAAATATGGTAGTATATTATCAGGGTGTACCTGTGCTCCACCTAAAACTTCAAAGTAAATTTCAAAGTGATAGTCCTCAGCATACCAGTAAGTTCCTGATCCAGTAATTGTCGTTATATATATTCCGTTGACGTATAAATTGAGATGATCGAAGTGCCATGGAATCGTTCCACAATTTTCCAAGTGGTAATTACCATTTCCATAATATCCTGGATAAACATTATTGAACGTGACCGTCAATGTTTTCCCATCAGCACTAATATCTTCGGTCATCCATCCCACGTCTTTAGGTGGATTTGAATCTCGAATGTTTACGAAACTATCATTGCAATTTTTATCGATATGTTCACCAGATGCAGAATATGGATCAGATATCGAAGCATCAGTAAATGCGCCGCAAAGTGTACCTGTCTCTACTGTTCCATTGATGTAGAGCTCATCAGACCAGAGTGCATAGGCTGCACCTGTACTAGCAAGAGCCATTATGGATACTATGAATAGTGCCGCTGTTTTTCCTGTATTTCGTTTCATAATTGTACCTCCTTTAAGAGAGATGAAAGTTTATCTATGTTGGAGTCTCATTCCATTGCCAGTACATCAACGTTGCAGTGAAGGTGTATGTTGCTCCTTGTGCAGCATCGTTACAGAGATGGATATGTACATATCCTAATTCAGTCTCGCATGGATGGATCTGAATATAATCTTGTCCAGCTGGTGGGTCGTCCCAACATACTTCAAGAGTAGCATCTGCTGGAAGAGTATCCGTAAGAATTTCAAAGTTTCCAACATGAATTGGTATAGTACCAGTGTTATGAACGTAGAAGTAGTTATAGTAGTCAATGCATGGATAAGCATTATAAACTGTTACGGTAAGTGTTTGTCCATCTAGCGAAACAATACACTCTATCCAACTATAATCCTTCTCTAATGGATCTGTATATTCAAAATCATCTGTATCTTCTGCCCAGCCTTCTTCAAACACTGCACCAATAGATCCTGTATTCACAGTACCATCGATGGAGAGAGTGTCACTCCAGAGTGCATAGCCAGCACCTGTACCAGCAAGAGCTAACACTGACATTAGAAATATTGCTCCTAATTTTGCTGTTTTCATAATCTCTTTTCCTCCTTTTCAGTTACTTCTGATTTGATTTCTTATGTAAGGCGGAGTTCAAAGCCGAGCGTCTCCCCCAACAGACTATAAAGGATTGAATCTGCCTCCCTTCAACGGTAAAGAATAAGCCTTCCCTCATTAGGTGATAAGAACCAAACTTCCCTCGATCTTCATCGAAGGTAAGGAATAAGCCTTTCCCCCTATCAAAGGCAAGGAAACATTTCCTTGTCGTCTGATTTTTTTTGTTTTTTGCTTTTTCCTATTTACGAACTAGCTCGCGATTCTCTTTCTGAGAATTATTCTATTTCCGAGATATCTCATTTTGAGAGCTCCCTTTTTAGAAACCCCTCTTTTGAGAGTTCTCTTCCATGAAAACGTTCGCTTAAGCAATATAAATAAAAGAAAGTATATAAAAACAGTAGAAATACTATTCTAGAACAATGTTCCATATTATCCATATAAGCCGGTATCAACCCGTTCAAAATCCCAGCTCTCCCTCCATTTCATTTTCCCGGTTCTTTGTTTTTCCCATCGCCGTTCATTTTCCGCTACCTGGCAACTATATTTTTCTCCTGTAAACCATTTTTTTTTAACCCTCTCTTCAGTTCCGTTCAAAATCCGAGACCCGACTTTCGTTCAAAACTCAATACCTGCCTTTGTTCAAAAGTTGGGGAATTGTACGTGTCTATATCTTCCAAGGCTTAATGTTGTATCAAAAATGTAGCCTTACAAATCTACGTAGTAGAAAAAAAGAAAAACTTTTTTAGCATTCTTGCCTATTCTACTAGGGAATGCATTCTTCTTTTAACTGTACATCTACGTTATCAAGAAACATACCCAAAGAGTCCGGCTCACCAGTTTCTACAAATTTAAGCCTGGTAGAACCCTCTGAACCCTGGTGGGTAAACGACACTGAGTGCCAACCCTGCGTATTTCCAGTATGCGTAGATACAAGTTCATCACCCCAATATACCTCAAGGCTACAGTCTATTCCCGCTCGTGGACTCCATGAATAACTAACAGTGTAATCCCTCCAACTGCAAGTAATGATATCCTGATAGATCGCTACTGAAGCTGGTTCACCATTCAAGCCACCACCAGGTCCATCCCAATCAGTATCTAATTCAGCATATTGAGATCCTTCAGCAGGTAGAAAACCAACAGCATCCACTGTGTGAATTTCTAAAAGCGCAGTGGATGGCCTCGGGAAGCCTTGATATTCTGTATCACCTTCATACCATTCAACCGTCCAACCAAGACCAGGAGTACCAGAACTAAAGATAGCCCATCCCTGAGAAGTCTGTACAAGAGGTTGCTCAAACCCACCATTTATAACCTCTGGATCAGGGCAGCATCCCTCGAAATTCATCTCTATAGTAAAACCATAAACTTTGTTCTGTTCAGCATCCTGCGTCACTTTTACGGTCACTGTTCCATCCCAACTATCTCCTTGACAAAGAAGAGCAGGAAGATCAGTTGGAAGACCATCTACAGATACATCCAAAGCCTCCTTTGAAGGATCATTATCATAGTTTACATGAAATCCATATAAATAGATAGGTTTGCAACCTGTGTTCTCAACGGTAAAATCGCCGTATGCCTTATACCCGGGATAGGCATTAGTAATATCAACAGTAATACTATTTCCACTGGGGTTGAGAGTAACCGTCACATCTGCTACGTCTTTGTCATTTTCATTATCTGGAGGATCCCCAGGTTCTGCCGATGTAAACGCTACATCACAATAGCAAGAAGGAGCCTGACCCAGTTCTATTCCACCATCAGCATAACTTATTCCCATCCCTGCTGATGCAACAGTAATAACTGCTAACAGTGATAATACACCGAGTTTTATCCTCATCTCAATTCCCATATCTATTAATATTTACTTATATGTTTTGCATCACGGAAGTATGATGCCGAAAATCTTTACTTTAAAAATATAAATAAAGAAGAGTTTATAAAAACTATAGAAACACTATTCTAGAACAATGTTCCAGTAACTTTCACTATTATTAATAGAATCCAGCTATCTGTAAATCATCAAATTTATGTGCTACCTTCCTTCGTTTTGATATAATGTACTTCTCTTGATGCAATAAATTTCACAAAGAATCAAACTGAATTAAAAGTATGCGTAATAAAAGTATGCGTAATAAAAAATATCGATCATTGATTTATCGTTTATTCAAAATACTGATACAATCTATTGATATCTTCTAAAAGGTTACATCCCTTCGTAGTAGTTACATACATCCTATTTGAAGTACCATTACCGTTTGATATGATGTTTTCCTCAATAACGTTTTTCTCAATTAAAAAAGAAAGATAGTTCTGAAGTTGTGAAAAACTCATATTGTTTTGATAGAGTATCTCTG
>CAYLOF010000025.1:0-11648 GCA_964385215.1 uncultured Thermoplasmatales archaeon | reverse complement strand
GACTACAGTCTTTTCAATATGAGTTCTGCTACTTTTTTGCCTGAAAGAAGCATTCCACCAAAAATAGGACCCATACGTTGCGAACCATACACTGCATTTGCACACATTCCTGCTACATAAAGACCAGGATAGACCTCTTTTGTATTTTCAACAACTGCCTTTTCACCAATGTCTGCACCCATAGACCGTTCCAATAGATCCACAGAAGGATTGCTTAAGGGACCATCTTTTGGCCTACATTTTCTACGAACTACATTACAAATCTCAGCAGGATGACCTGTGGTATCAATGCAGTACTTTGCACGAATGGTAAGTGGATCAACGTGCAAACCTGCTATATCTAGTGTACTCCAATTGATCACAAAACCATTCACTGCTTTGCCTTTGTTGAGAAGTACATCTTCCACCGATATTGTATTAAAAATTCTAGTGCCTGCATCAATTGCCGCCGAGCAGAGCTTCGTAACTGATTCAATAGAATCAGCACTGTAATACCCGCCACCCTCATCGGTAACTTCTATGCCTATATTTTCGAGCAGATGCTTGGATTTTTCCTGAACTACAATAACCGGGAATGCCATACCTCCGCTCCACATACCTCCGCCAATTGAAAGTTTTCTTTCAAAAATAACGACTTTCTTACCAGCCTTTGACAAATATTGGGCTGCAATAAGACCCGCAGGGCCAGCACCAGCAATAGCAACATCAACTTCAAAACATTCTTGGAATTCTTTAGAAAAACGTTCAAATATAGTTCTCGTCACAATAACATCATCAATTCCCATAAACAAAACCTCGTAGGAAACTATGAATTAGCCGGCCGTTATTAAACATACCGTTAATCATTTATATTATATCATCTTGATTACAAATTGTGTTTGCAGTAAGAAAATTCCATCCATCAGATATGTTTTCTATCATTAAACTATCAATAGACACATTAACTGAGAGATATAACCCCAGTCTCTTTAACTATTTCTACGAAACATTTCCAGAGGGTTTCTGGGTGTGTGAAAAACATCATAAAATTGTAGGATTTATCGTTGGAGTAAAAACAAATCCAGAAATTGCACGGATATTAATGTTAGCTGTATCAAAAGAATATAAACGGCGAGGTATTGGAAGTATTTTACTAAGTAATTTTTTGAGAGAAGCATCAATCAAAAATATAAAACACGTCGAATTGGAAGTTAAAACAAGCAATCATTCGGCCATCAAATTTTATCGAAAACATGGTTTTGAAAGCATAGACATATTAAACAAATTTTATCAAAGCGGCGAGGATGCGTATGTTATGAGATTGATACTTTAAAGCTGAAAAAGTTTTTTCTCTTTACTTGTCATGAAACGTTCAGACATTTGATCCAATCTGCTAGAAATTTTCTCCAATCCGGGACAATCGTTGTTTGATAATAGATCGGCAATTCCCTTACTCAACGAAAACACCGCAAGTTTGTGTTCTCTTTTAGATTTATAGACCTGGTATGGTGTAATATCAAGTTTTTCATATGGCATAAACGCATTTATACCGTTGTTTTTAACTATGTCTTCTAGATGTGTCTTCAACTGAAGTAAAAACGTGTGTAACTGGATAAGTTCATCTTTCTGCATTCTATTCTTCCACCATCAAAATACTAAGTTAGAATGATATAAAGGGTTTTTATCATTTTCTGTATATCATTTAAATACCGTCAACCTGAAGTAATGCAGAACCACATAAATTAAATAAAAAATGGCGAATTACGGCATGTCCTTCTTAGTCAACACACGTACAGATTTTGGTTTTTTGACAACATTACCCAGCTTCATACCAACGATTTCCTTTATATTTTTATTATTTGCAATATCTAAGAGTCTTTGAGTGATTATTCCATCAAAAACCACCGTATCGATATTCCTGCTTTTCTTTAGCTCATCAGTCAGTTCTCTAACAGGTATCTTCTTAATTTCCTTATCATTTTTATCAAGCAGAACCGCTTTTAGAGAGCCTGAAACATCATCAAGGATTGAGAAATAGTTTTTCTGCTCATTACTTACAACAGGTTTTTTGTCTTCTTTAACGCTCTTTGAGCGTTCCGAATCCTTTGATTTTTGTTGATTATTTTGAGCACTAACTACCACTTTCCCCTTCGCTTCTTTTTCTTTCCCAATTTTTATATCATACATCTCAGCATACTGCTCTGCTGGTATTTTGTTTTTCAAGGATTTCATAACAAGTTTTTGGGGGATTTCTTCCACCTCACGGGTTTGGGGAGCTCGTGCCACAAAATCAATATCGGCAGTTTGTAAAAGTTCTCTTAAAATAAGTTCACCGCCTCTATCACCATCAACAAAGGCAGTAGTTATTCTTTCCGTGGTCAATTCATTTACAGTCCTTGGAACATTCGTCCCGCCAACTGCTATAACATTTTTAATACCGTATTTAAGAAGGTTTAGTACATCTCTTCTACCCTCAACTATTATGATTGCATCGCTTTTATCAATATGTGGTCCTGCAGGACAATGGTCGGGACCATAGTTAATTATCTCCTCAACTTGCACAGCCTGCCTGACATTATCCGCTATGCTTTCACCCTCAACTTTGCCTTCTTCAAGCACCTTATTTAATAATATCTTAGCCCGCTCAATTACTTTTTTTCTTCGAGCAACCCGTACATCCTCAACTTTCTCTGCAACAATATCTGCCTTACAAGGACCTACTCGATCTATACTTTCAAAAGCCGCTGCAAGGATTACCGTTTCAACTTTATCTAGAGATGTTGGCAGAGTTATCGTCCCAGTGCTTTTTCCGCCTTTTGACTCTAATTCTACTTCAATTCTACCTACTCTTGCAGATCGCTGTAATTCCCTAAGATCTAACTCACTACCAAGAAGGCCTTCTGTCTGACCAAATATGGCACCTACAACATCAGATTTCTCAATTACTCCATCTGCTTTAATAGTAGCTTTAATCATATATTTTGTTGTTGATGGATCAATTACCATTATTTCTTCACCTCACATAATATTCTTTGAAAAATAGCACCTTTATCCGCCCTACAGCAAATAATAGGTGGTGCACCCAATCTGCCTTCTTTACTTCAAACTACTGCTAGGTTAAGCGGTTAAACGAAACTGATTACCAATTAGATAATATACTTAGTTATTGCTATCTTTCAATACATACTTTGCGATATTATATAACTACATTAAACTTGCGCCATATTTAAATGTTGTGCCCTTATTCGATGTAGCGGTTTCACATGAATGAAAAGATTTACATTGGCGTGGCATGGCCCTACGCAAATGGCTCACTGCATCTTGGACATATGGCAGGATGTTACCTACCAGCAGACATTTTCGCCCGATTTTGCAGAATGAATGGAAAAGACGTGTTAATGGTTTCGGGGAGTGACGAACATGGCACACCTATTACAATTACAGCAGAAAAAGAAAACACAACACCACAGGCCATTGTAGATCGGTATAACAAGGAACATACAGAAAATATGAAGCAATTTGGTATTTCATTTGATCTTTTTACACGTACAACAACTGAGAATCATAAAAAAGTAGTGCAGGACCTCTTTTCAACCCTTTATAAAAACAAATATGTTTACAAAAGGAGCGTTGAGTCTTTTTACTGTGAAAAATGTAACCGCTTTTTGCCTGATCGTTACATCGAAGGGACCTGCCCATATTGTGGTAATGAAAACGCAAGAGGAGACCAATGTGACGAATGCGGTAAAATCTTAGATCCGCAAGATCTGCAGAATGTGAAATGTAAAATTTGTGGCAGTAGCCCCAAACTACGAACAAGTGAACATCTATTTCTTGCGTTAAGTAAATTTGAATCAAAATTGCTTGATTGGATAAGTGATAAAGGACATTGGAAGTCAAGCGTGATGAAATTTACCAGAAACTGGTTGGAAAATGGGCTGAAAGATAAAGCAATAACAAGAGATATGGAATGGGGTATAAAAGTTCCAGTTGAAGGTTTTGAAGACAAACGAATCTATGTATGGTTTGACGCGGTAACAGGATATCTATCTGCTAGTAAGGAATGGTCACAAAATTTGGGAAATCCCGATAAATGGGAAGAATGGTGGAAAAACAAACAGGCAAAACATTACTACTTTCTTGCAAAGGACAACATTCCATTTCACAGTTTAATCTGGCCGTCCATGCTCATGGGGTATGATGAATCCCTAGAGCTACCATACGATATACCTGCAAATGAATATCTAACATTGAGTGGCGAACAGTTTTCGAAAAGCCGTGGTGTAGCAGTTTGGGTCCCAGATATTCTTGAAAAATTTGATCCAGATGCCATTCGTTATTATCTATCCATTAACATGCCAGAGAACAAGGACACCAATTGGGCTTGGGATGATTTTGTAGCAAAGAACAATAATGAACTAGTGGGAACCTACGGCAACTTTGTCCATCGGGTTATTACTTTTGCACAGAAAAACTTCGGGGAGATACCTAAGCAAGGAATACTAAGTAATCTTGACAAAGAAGCACTTGAAAAAATAGAAACGGCATCAAAAGAGGTATCTGATGCGCTTGAAAAATGTAATTTTAAAATAGGTCTACGATCTGCTATGAACCTGTCCAAGTTTGGAAACCAGTATTTTGATCAGAACCAGCCATGGAAGCTTATAAAAGAGGATGAGGAAAGATGTGCAACTGTGCTTCATACTTGTCTTAAAATTGTAAAAGCACTTTCTATTCTTATGGCACCATATCTACCGTTCTCCTCTGATAAGATATGGAACATACTTGGTCACAAGGATTCCGTGCATATTGCTAGTTGGGATGATGCTTTGTCGGAGTTAAATGTTGGATATTCGCTAGAAAAACCGAAACCATTATTTAAGAAACTTTCATTAAAGGACATCATGATGGAGGCAGACCCATTCTCAAATCTAGATTTGCGTGTTGCAAAGGTAGTTGAAGTTAAAGATCACCCTGATGCGGACAAACTATATGTATTACAGGTTGACCTTGGAGATATTGGAGAAAGAGTTTTAGTTGCTGGTATGAAACCATATTACTCCAAGGGTGAACTCACGGGGAAAAACATTGTGATTGTTACAAATCTTAAACCAGCGACAATTCGTGGTGTCAAGTCAGATGGCATGCTACTAGCTGCTGGTGGTGGCACGGACACTGTAGTACTTCTTAATCCAGGTGATGCAAAACCTGGATCTGCAGTATTCATTGAAGGAATACCAAAAGAACCTGTAAATGTCTTAGAGTTTGAAGATTTTAAGCGAATTAAAATGACAGTTGGTGACAAACAGCAGGTAAAATACAAAGAAAAAATCCTGCAAAGTGAAAAAGGGCCAATTGTTACTGATAAAACTGTCGAGAAGGGAGTAAATATATCATAGTGGAGATGTAAAATGAGTGTTGTTACTGATACAAATCTACCGTTTAAAGTATTTAAGAAAGGCAAGGTAAGAGATGTTTACGAAATTGACGATAAACTTCTGCTTATCGTAACTGATCGGGTTTCTGCGTTTGACTATGTACTGGATGAACCAATACCATACAAGGGAATTTGCTTAACTCAAATATCGAAATTCTGGTTTGATTTTTTCAGAGACACTGTACCAAATCAGATGATTTCTGCCGATATTAACGAGTTTTCAGATGAACTAAAAAAACATAAAGAAGTTCTATCTGGGCGTAGTATGCTAGTAAGGAAGGCAGATGTATTTCCCATTGAATGCATAGTGCGGGGATATATTTCTGGTTCAGCATGGAAATCATACCAAAAGGATGGTACCGTCTGTCAAATGAAACTCCCAAGTGGGATGAGGGAATCTGAAAAATTTGATGAACCGTTATTTACTCCATCTACAAAGGAGGATACTGGACACGATATTAATATTTCATTTGAAAAAATGAAGGAGATAATCGGCGAAGAGGATGCAGAAAAAATCAAGGAACTTTCTCTTAAAATGTACAAGGATGGAGCAGAATATGCACGCAAAAATGGAATAATTATTGCTGATACAAAATTTGAATTCGGAAAAGTAGGAGATCAGATAATAGTTGTTGATGAGGTGCTCACTCCGGATTCATCACGTTTTTGGCCTGCTGATAGGTATGAACCTGGGAAGAGTCAGCCAAGCTTTGATAAGCAATTTGTGAGAGATTACTTATCAGATACTGGATGGGATAAGAACTCTCAGCCACCTCATCTACCAGAGAACGTAATTTTGGAGACTCAAAATAAATATCAAGAAGCTTATGAGAAGATTACTGGCAAACAGTTTACGTTTCAACAAATCAGGAAAGAGTTATAGTAACTTCACTTTCTTTTTCAACATCTACTGCAACATAAATCTCAACCATATCATCGCCTTCTCTTTCTAGTAATATCTCCCCATTCTCGGCGCTGTAATTTCCTAAAGGTAATAGAAACTTTAAATGAGCTGTAATGTCTTTTTCAAGATCATTTTCCACCGTTGCAACATTTGAATTTTCATAGGTGTGATTTAGCCTGTACGACGGAATGGAATACTTTGGTTCCTTGTAATTGTATGAATCGATCTGACTGTTCCGAATATCAATAAGCCGGTAACCCCAGTATGAATCCTTTTCAGTACCGCTTGCAGCAGTAGTGGTAGTTATGTAAAGTGTATCATTTTGAACAGTAATATCATCATAATGCACATGTCCTGCAAGTACTGCGTCTACATCATATTTTTCTATCAAGGAAAGTAGTTCTTCTCGCCCCTCATATCCATTTTTAAACAAAGAATCATTTTTTGTGTCCCAAATAGGATTATGATGGAGAAGCATGAAGTTTAGTTTTGCATTGTTATCTTTTAAATCTTTCTCTATCCACTCAAGTTGCTCTTCCTGCACATAACCACCCCAGTTAAAAACAAGATATGAAATACCAAATCTAGCAAATTTAGGCCAATCATAGGAATTCACGCTAGTAAAATGATAGTCTCCATAGTCAAATGAATAGTTGAGAGGCCCAAAATATTCATTCCAAAATTTGAATCCATCTTGTCCACATTGAACGTATCCATCGTGATTGCCAGGGCACAAATAAGTAGGCACCTGAAACATTTGAAGGATGTCATAACATTTCTTGTATTCTATAGTGTATTCAAAAGGATACATCTGCCCAAAGACCAAATCGCCTGTTATTACAATAAAATCTGGATTTAAAAGATTTATTTCCTCTATGCACTTCTTTGCTGCCTTCCAACCAATGGTCTGCCATATATTTTCCTTAAGTCCCCTTGGATCTCCAATGTGGAAATCTGTAATATGAACAAATGTAAAGTTATCAGAAATCTCATCTGTTACACTTACAGCTCTTGGACGGCTACTTGACGAAAGTTCATCATTTTCTTCAATAACAATAGTAAGATTATATAATTCTTCTGGAGTGTCTAGCGGCACAGTTACTGTGGCATGGTATATTCCCTCAGTTTCCTGTATACCCTCAATTGCTAGTTCAATTTCATCTACAATAGGCTCGTAAGCCGTAGAAATGTACGCAGATACCTCATCAAAACTTTCTGATTGAAAATCAATGGTAAAGTTACCCTCTTTTTCAACTATAACAGGAATCGATGACCGAGGATAAAGAATATCTACATCTCCAGAAACACCAACACTTTGGGAAATATCGGGTTTAATTTGGTAGATAGCTTCTTTAGTCGGAGATAGAGTTGGTTTCTGTTGCATGGCCAATGAAACAAAACTACCAGAAAAAAGAATAACAGTCACAAATATTGAAACCACAATTATACGATGTTTGTAAATCATTTTTTGCTCCAAAAGACAATAACATTTATACGGATTTATATTTTTCTATTCATTATATACCGTGCATAAGGAGAAATACATAAGCCAGAAAAAACAAGTCTGCAACTCCCTAAAGACATATTTTTAGATATATATCAAAATATCTTAGATGAGAGGTGTGGAAAATGTATGAAGATTTTTTACAAAAATGTTTATCCTTTTTGAATTGGAGAACGCCAATCAAGGCCAGGGGTTCTCAACCCTAATTTTGGAATCAAAGCCGTTCTTCTTTTATGCTGGCTGTTGATCCTCATTTTTTTAATTCGCTCAACATCAGATTTTTTGACATCTGCATTCTTAATTATCTCTTGTATGCCGCGTTTCAGTTCCAATCCAACCAATATTTTATCTAATTTTTCATAACTGATCTGCAGTTCTTTTTCATCAGTCTGTCCCTTAAGCAGTCCTGCAGTTGGCGGTTTGGAAATTATCTCCCCTGGTATTTTTAGATATTTGGCCAGCCCCAAAATCTGAGTCTTATAGAGATCTCCGATTGGCATAATATCAACACCTCCATCGCCATACTTTGTAAAATAGCCAACCAATATTTCTGATTTATTTGAAGTGCCACATACAAGACTGTTTGTCATATTGGCATATTCAAAAAGCAGCACCATGCGCATTCTTGCTTTAATGTTAGCAAGTGCAAAGCTATTCGCTTTTAAAATGCAACTACTTTCTACACCTTTTACAACTGAAGTTATGTCCTTTTTTTCACACGACAAATCAAATTTTTCAACAAGAAGTTCAATATGTTTAATATCTGATTTGGGTGTTGTACCATCTGGCAAGAAAACACATTTTGTTTTGTCCTTACCCAAAACATCCTTACATAGAAGAGCAGTTACAGCTGAATCAATACCTCCAGACAATCCAATTACTACGCCTTCACATCCGGAGTTTTCAACGTATGTTTTGATGAAATCTTTGATAACAATAGCCGTTTCCTCAAGATTTATAGATAGATCAATATCCAAACAAATCACCCTTTGCCAAGTCATTAATACTTTTAATTCTTTTTAAATTAGCTACCGGTTCTATTTCCTAATTTCCTTATACATTGATTTTCCGTGTGAATCCATTGAAACAACCAATGGGCCGAATTCTTTTACCTTAAATATCCAAACAGCTTCAGGCATGCCCAGTTCATCAAGCCAATAGACGGCAGGTACTTCTTTTACCTTATCTGCAGCCAATGCTCCAGCACCACCGGTGTATGCTGTATATACCGCGCTATGTTTTTGTAGCGCCTTTTCGGTTCTTTCACCCATGCCACCTTTGCCAATTATAATATTTACACCATATTTTTCCATGAATTTGTCTTCGAAAATTTCCATACGACTGCTTGTTGTAGGACCTGCAGATATAACCTGCCATTCACCGTTTGTTTTTTTTATTAAAGGGCCGCAGTGATAAAGAGCCATTTCTGATGGGTCAAATGGAAGGGCATTTTTGTCTTTTCCAAGCATTATGTGATGCGCTTCGTCTCTTGCTGTAAATATTTTACCAGTAACATATACAATATCGCCGATTTTCAGTTTTTTTATCTCTCCTGAATTGACAGGTATCGTGAGATGATATTCCATTTTATTTCACCTCCCAACTCCCATTGGAATGTATAATCATATTTGCTCTTCTACCAGCCCAACATTGCACTGCAATTCCAACAGGTAGACTAGCTGGATGCCTGTGAGCCTTCTCGATGTGTACATCTAGAACAGTAGTTTTCCCTCCAAGACCCATCGGACCAATACCGCTATCATTTATTCGTCTGATGAGTTCTTCTTCCATTGCTGCAATAGTTTTATTATTATGCCGGTTGCCGACTGGCCGGAGTAGAGATCTTTTCCCTAGTTTTAATGCCAAGTCTGCACCGCCCCCTATTCCCACACCAACAACAGTAGGTGGGCAGGGATTTCCACCGGCTTTTATCATTTCCTCTACTACAAAATCCTTTACCCCTTCTATGCCGACACCTGGTTTTAACATTCCAAGTTTACTCATGTTTTCACTTCCACCACCTTTTGGTAGAGCAGTTATATGTACATCACCACCATTAGTAAAATCCCATGTAATATACGGAATATAATCTCCAGTGTTGTCTTTATGATTCTTTTGAGTAAATGGATCAACAGTATTGGGACGCAATGGAATCTCCTTGGTAGCCTCCTTAACTGCATCTGTGATTAATCCCTTAATTTTGGTAATATGTGGGAATTCTACACCTACTTCTACAAAAAAAGTTTGAATACCTGTATCCTGACACATAGGGCGTTTTGATTTTTTTGCCAAATCTATGTTTTTAAGTATGGCATCTATCTGTATTTTTGCCACGCCATCCTCGATTTTATATGCTTGTTTTAACGCATTTATTACATCATCTGGCAGTTCTGTTTCCGCCTTTCTCATAAGTTGAACTATACCTTTCTTTACATCTTCATAATCCATCCAATCACTCTTCCTTGAAAGTTAAAACTAAGGTTTACCTCCTTAAAATCTCAAGAAAGAAACAATTAGGCGTTATATAACAGTTATCAACCTAACGGCCTTTGATTTATTGGAAACATAAGACTTTTAGATGGGTAGGTGAATACGTCTGCCAATGGTTGAGGAGATGGAATGATCCTAGGCATATTTCCAATAGCTCCCATGCTTCTAGCTTTACTTCTCCCTACAATATACTGTCTAAAATGGAAAAAAGACAGCCTGAAAAAAGTAGTGTTGATCTTCATATGTTGTATCTTGATAGTCGTGTTATATCCGATCACTACAATGTTGAACAATTACATCGGGCCAAATCTTGGATATTTCTTAGGAAAATTAATTCTTTTTACTATTCTCCCATTGATCACGCTTTCCTATCTTGAAAAATGGAAAATCAGAGATGCTTTAGTCAAACTAGGGATACAAAAGAGGAACCTTAGAAAAAGCGTAATCCTAGGAGTTGTTGTTTTAGTTATAACCGTAATCATCGCGTTAATTTGTTGCTGGGGAACAAAAGGAGATAACTCAGTACTGTGGAACGCAATTATGTTCTTTGATGCGTTTAATGAAGAATTTCTCTTCAGAGGAGTTTTGCTTTTGTATCTATGGAAAATAACAGACATCAGAGTTGCCTACGCAACCTCAATTCTTGCGTTCATACTTGCTCATCCTCAGCATTTTTCATCTTTGTTTTTAATCAGTACCATTGTACAAGGAACACTACTTGCAATCATCACCCATAGAACAAAAAACATTATTGGACCGTGGATTTCACATGGATTCAACAGAGTTATTCCTCAATTATTAAGAGCACTGCTATTCTAAGTAGCAAAAAAAAGAATTGAAAAAAAGGGAAAAAGAGAAGTGGTTGTTGGTTTTATTTTGCATTTCCGATTTCATCTAATGCTTCTGGATTAGCAAGTGTTGATGTGTCTCCAGTATCTTTGCCCATTGCCTTAGATCGAATGACACGCCGCATGATTTTTCCACTTCGGGTTTTAGGAACATCATTTACAAACCATATCTCGTCAGGACGGGCGATTTTACCCATTTCATTTCCAACATGTTCTCTCAGCTGTTTTCTTAGCTCCTCTGTCGGATCTACACCACCTTTCAGCACTACATACGACGTGATTGACTCTCCCTTAATGCCATGTGGTTTGCCAATGACGGCTGCCTCAGCAACCATTGGATGGCTTACCAAAGCCGATTCCACTTCAGAATTTCCGATTCTATGTCCCGATACATTAAGCACATCGTCTGCACGTCCCTGAATCCAGAAGTAATTGTCATCGTCTTTTCGTGTTACATCTCCAGCAAGATAAATGCCTTCAAATTTG
>CAYLOF010000024.1:0-11803 GCA_964385215.1 uncultured Thermoplasmatales archaeon | reverse complement strand
ATACTAGAAAAAAGAAAGGGATATGGTAGAGCATATAAAACTGGTATGCCAAAGCTTACAGGAGATGTCATCGTTACAGGTGATGCAGATGCAACATACCCATTTGACAAAATCCATGAATATATCCAACAATTAATTGATGAAAACCTTGATTTTATCACTACAGATAGATTTGCAAAATTACACCATGGATCAATGTCTGTGAAACATTATTTTGGAAACTTTATATTGGCAACAACCCTTCGCATTCTTTTCCTCATAAATCTTAGAGATTCCCAGTCAGGAATGTGGATATTCAAAAAAGAGGCTTTAGATAATATACAACCACTCAAAGATTTTAACGATGGAATGCCGTTTTCTGAAGAAATTAAAATTGAGATGTTCACTAGTAAGCAAATCAAGACAAAAGAAATACCTTCATCGTTACGTGCAAGAGAGGGGGACGTAAAAATAGAAAGTTTTACAGACGGATGGAAAAACTTAAAATTCCTTTTTAAAAAGAGAATAACGCCTTAAATTTTCAATGACTAAGCCCATACTGACTTAGCGGAGGGATTTAGGGCAAAAGAGTTCCTATTTTTCCTCCTTCGAATCCATTGAGCTATTCCCCTCATGTTTTCTCATGATTTTGAGGGGTTCATGCTCATCAGTTAGGCTTTCCACTATGGGCTTATTTCACTGAGCAGTAGTTCACTATAAGTAAAGTTCATTAGATTTATGCTCAATATCTTGAATTAATAAGAATAGCCATGAAGGAATTAACAGAATCTCTGCATTATCAATAGTACGTTTTTCAAGTAAATCTTTGGTTACAATTATCCCCTTTTGTACATTAAATTTCTTCATAAATTTTAACACAGTTTTAAGATCATTGGTTGTAATTTGAGATTGATATTTTACTTCTATTGGTATTTTTTCTTTTGTTATAATGTCCACTTCATTTTTTTGAGGTGTTCTCCAGAACGATGGGTTTTCTATATTATTTGCTATGATCCCCTCCACAAGATGTCCAGATAATTCCGTATTAATTACCTCAAAAGGGTAGTTCAGCATTGATATTACAAGTGAGCTATGTGCAGCATATTGTTTTTTACTTGTTCGTAGCTGTTTGGCAACACTTGCAGTAAAATTATAGGCAATTGTTATCAGAAATGATTTTTCTAAAAGATTTATATACTGAGAAGTTCGATTTCGGTTGATCTTTAAAATATTTGAAAGATTCATGATTTCAAATAATCGGGCATTACTATTCGCCAATAATCCAAATAGGTCATAAATTATTTTTTCATCTTCTTTTGTTTGACGGGCAATATCAGATATAGATTTTTGTATCACCGATTCTTTAACATATTTTTGGATATAGTCTTTTTCTGTTATTGGTATTTCAAGAAGCTCAGGAAAAGCTCCTTTTATTATGTATTGATTAAATAATTCTCTGTATTTTTCTTTTTCATGTGCAAATTTAAGATCATATTCTCTAAGGATATGATCTTTTGATATGGTATGCCCCATGTTGAAACAACGTGTATATTCCTTATATGTTAAAACTGGTAAACGAAACGTTAATATCCTTCCTGCAAGTGTTTCTTTATCTGTATTTATTTCAAGGCTGGCTGAACCTGAAATGATTATTTTTAAATTCTCCTCAATATCATAGTATGTTTTCAATAAATCAGCCCAATGAAGTAGTTTCTGTACTTCATCTAGAAAAAGGTACCTCATTTTAGTTTTATCTGAAAATTCAAAGAAATAATTTATCAGGTCTTCAGCAATATTATAGTTTTGAAAATCTATGTCGTCAAAGGAAATGTAGCAGATATTATTTTTTGGTGATTTTAATTTTTTTTGGATGATTTGTTTCATTATTATTGTTTTGCCAACTCTTCTTAGACCTACTACTGCAAGTATTTGTTTATATTTAAAGTATCGAAGTATCTCCTTCAAGAGATCTCGTTCAAATTCAGGTAATGTTACTTGTTCTTCTTTCCACCATGGATTTTGTTTCATTAGTAAATTTCTGTGTCTCTCTTCCATGAATTACCATAACGCAAGCATATTTATATATTTTATGCACAACATTTATGCATAAATTTAATAAAATGCATTGTCCAAACATATTAACCTAGAATAATAATAACTCTCTATGGATGAAAGGTACACAGTATTTGCCGATATGATCAGTGTAGGGATACTTATAAGAGCCTAAATCTATCTTCCATTTGTAACAATATGCTAGGGGATCCTTTTTTCCCCCATAGTATAGGGTATGTGTTATTTTTCCGTAATATATTATACAAGCGATGCTACAAGGAATTAGATCGTTTGGTTTCTACAGCATATGAGTAGATGTCCTGAAAACATTCCAAGTAGACAAAACTCATTTTCTAATGATAAACATGACAAGTGCCCTAAATCACTTTAATTTTGATATATTCCCACTATCAAAACACACTATTCTCTTTCTTGCATATAATCTACAACAATGTTTATTATTTTTGTCACAGTTTCATTACAGTTCTTAAAGTAGAGTTTATCCAATACATCTATTCCATACTTTCTAATTAAATCACTGATTAAAGCATGAATGAATGATTGTGTTGTTAAGTCAATGCCATCAAAATCCAGTGTTATCTCTTGTTTGTCCTCAAGAGCATGAATAATTTTTTTAAGTCTAATGTCCCTAGCCAAATCTTTATTCTCAGCAAAACTGCCGACAATTGGAAGTAACTTTATTTCAATCATATAAATCTTGGTCTCCGATATCTTGCCTTTCTTCTTTCTCTAATCGTTTTGATATAGGTATCTCTGATGAGATCTAAAAGAATTGAGAATTCTTTTGTTGAACCAAGAGATATATCAATTCCTACAATAGTTCCTTGCCAAAACGGAAATTTTTCTCCCTTAGAATGTCTATCTTTGAAAGGATCAGCATGCAATCTGATACGTTTTAAACCTGCTTTACTTTTTAATAATTTATACATCGCATCTCCACTGTAAACCATAAAGAAATCTCTATTTACTTTTGCTATTGATCTTATGAAGAACAAGCCAGCACCTGCATTGAGTTCTGTTCCTCCCTCTCTTCTCGTTGCTCCGGTAATTCCCGGGATTTGTGCCAATCTAATAGCTTCCAAATCTGTAGGCGCATTGTGCGACATGTTTATGGTACTTTTAATGCCAACACCTGTGTCGACAATTCCTATCCTAATTGTGTTGCTTTTTTTATAATACTGAGCCGATACGATGGCGCCATTTTCTGAGCGAGAATGTTCAAGAACATTTCTAACTAACTCACTGACAATATATTTGATAAGTTCGGCTTGCTTAGATTCCAAATGTAGCAATGGAATCATATTCGTAATAAATTTTGTTAGTTCTTCGGAATTGTCTATTTTTGTCAAAGGAATAAAACGTCCAGCAGGTTCATGTTCCTTTATTACAATTTCTGACTCTATATTTAAAAATCTAAAGAGTCCCATTCTTTCAAGATAGTGTTTGGATGCCGCTTCAAGTTTTTCACATTGTATATTTGATGATTTCACAGTCAAACCCAAAGACGCAATCATTGACAAAACAACAGGGTGTATTGAAATCCACTTTTTATTTGCAGTAATTTTTAATTTTGCAGTGTTAGAATTATCAAAATTTCGTAAAAAAGGATCTATGTTTCCTAAAAATGCGCTGTTCGGTAGATGTACCTTCATACATACCATAAAGTATCCACTATTAATAAATCTTTATATTTTACCGGGAATCCCGGTAAAACTTTAGGCTCTCATCATAAAAATATTAAAGGAGAAATCACCTCATCTTAAACAGGTTGGTAAGCACGATGGCCAGATTGTTTCTACTTAACAGGAAATCATTGAATTTAGTAAACTTGAGAGATTTTGTTATGTTTAACGTTCATAATACTTATTTTTTCATTGTTACTTCAAAGCTTCCTTTTTTCCACTATAGAAATCTCTATCTGGGCTTAAAAGATCAAAAACATTCTGCTTTAAAAAAGGTTTTCCTTTTGTAATGAGGTTAGCAAGGTTCAATCCAACACCCGGCCCCATCATAAAACCTTGTCCACACATTCCAATTCCAAGGTATAGCCCTTCAACTTTAGATGGCCTACCTACAACTGCAACACCATCGGGAGTCATAGGATACAACCCTCTCCATAGTCTTCTGATTGTAAGATTCTTGAATCTTGGAATGAGATTTACCATTCTTCTAGCCATAATCGGCATAAATTCTGATGTGGCTTGCCTATTTTCTCCAGGAAATATCTTAAGCGGCGTATAACAAAAAATTATTTGCCCTTCTAAATTTTGGCCAAAATAAAAGTTCGCAGTCTTTCCCTTGTCACCCGGGCGAATATCAACTACCAATGGATCAAGAAATGGCTTTATTGGTGCCGTTATGCCTGCCTCATGGCTGTCTGGGTTTACAGGAATGTTCAGCCCTGCCATTTTACATATGGAGGAAGCATGTGCCCCTGCCGCGTTTAAAACGGCATCAGCTTTATACTCGCCCTTTGTTGTTTTCACACCCTTTACAGTTAAATCTTTCTTATTTCCTTTGATTATCAGCCTATTGACGCTCTCTCTATATCTAAATTCAGCACCCAACTTTGCCGCTTCGTTAGTAAAAGATTCAGATGCAAGTAAAGGACTAACTTGTCCGTCGTTTGGTGAAAATGTGCCACCAATCAGTCCTTTTTCATTTATTCCTGGGACTACACTTCTTATTTTATCAGAACCAAACCAGTCAATTTTAAGCCCGAATTTCTTCTGAATTGGCAATATAGATTTGAGAATTTCCTCTTCTTTTTTTCTAAATACTGGAAAGCAATATCCACCTTTTTTCCAACCAATGTCCGTTCCTGTTTTATCCTTCCAATTGGAAAATATATCAAGACTCTGCAAACAAATCTGTATTTTGGCAGGATCGGAATGGGTTGCACGGACGCCTCCTATTGCTGCTTTGTTTTGACCTTGGCCAGATGAAGAAAGTTCATCAACTACGAGTACCTTTTGCCCCATCTTAGAGAGGAAATAAGCTGTAGGCGCTCCAACAGAGCCAGCACCAATGATTATAGTATCGTATTTATTTGTCACTTTCCATCACCTTCCCTTAGGAAAGCTTTTAGTGGCACTTCTTGGGTAAACGGTCTGTCAACAGGAGGTTCTACATCTTTTAGATCAATTCCTAGCTCTCTAAATATGCGCATAACAAGCTCAGTGCAGGTCTTACCTCCACAGGGTCCCATTCCTACGCGAAGAGCAGCTTTCACTGCGTTAATATCTTTCACACCAGTTTTTTTGATATAATCAACAATTTCCTTTTTTGTAACTCTTTCACAACGACAGATTATGATCTCCCCATCGTCTACTGCTTTAGTTGCGGTGGGAGTTTCTTTGCCCAATGGTTCCCTGATTCTAACACTTACTACTTTATCTGCATCTTTGTATGGTATATCAAGTGAAACCAATTGTCTTTTGTTCTGCCATTTTGCTTCTTTTATTGCAATTACCTTTCCTGTACCGATAATTTTCCCGTTCATTCCTGTAGTGGTTACATTTTGGCCTATCTTGATGGTCCCTTCTGGCATTTCCCATGGAATGACAATTCTGGCTGTTTTTTTGCTTTTATCATATTTTTTATCAACAAGTGTTATTGCAAGACCTGGACAAATGGCAACACACTTAGCGCAACCAAGGCAATCTCCTTCAAATTGAGGTCTTCCCATCATTGATGATTCTTTAATTTTTATACTCTGCAAAACACAAGCTTCAGTGCAGGGATTACAAGGTATCTCCTGAGCACAGTGTATTGCAGGATAGACATCTTTATTTTTTGGAGGAGAATGAGGATCTTTAATCGGTCCAGGACGACTCCGGAGGATATTGACCATATCTTCCCATTCTGGTGGTACTTCAACATCATATCCCATATCAATTAACATTTTTCTTGCAACTATTCTACCAGAAAACATTGCTGCAGAAGCTTCAGCGATAATATCTGCATCTCCCGCAGCATATGTTTTTAGACCAAATTTTTCTGCTTGTTTTTTAAGTTCGTCAACAGGAGTGAGTCCAACAGCGATAAGCAATGTATCGGCTTCAAATACTGCCTCAGTTCCTTTTATTGGTCTGAATTTTTCATCAATTTCAGAAATAATTACACGTTTTAGATGATCTTTTCCTTCAGCCCTTAATACTGTATGAGACGTATAAATCGGTATACCAAGACGCTTTATCTTATCAAGATGAACTTTGTATCCTCCACATTTTGGAAGCGCCTCGACTATTCCCATGACATCAATTCCAGCTTGAAGTGCATGATATGCACCTATCAGACCAACATTTCCCCCTCCAACGATGAATAATTTTTCGGTCGGTTTAATACGATCTCTGTTAACAAGTGTTTGAAAAGCACCAGCTCCGTAGATTCCAGGGAGATCGCAGCCAGGAAATGCTAAAGTTTTTTCTCTTGCTCCAGCAGTTACAAGTATTCTTTTTGGTTTCACTAAGACATACTTACCATCTTTTACAACACCGACAAGTCCATCTATAAACACTCCCACAACAGGAGAATTTGTCCAAATATCCAATTTTTTATCCTCTTTTACAAGAGATGCTAAATCATTGCCGATGTCCATTCCACGACTGCCTGCAAAACAGTCTCTAATTGAACCAAAAAAGTTATGGGTTTGAAGGCTAAGTTTACCTCCAAGATCTTGTTTATCGTCGCATATAATGCATTTTACGCCCATTTTCCCCAGTTCTACTGCAGCCGACATGCCAGCAGGCCCGCCTCCGATGATGAGTACTGGTGTTTTAATTATGGGAATATCTTTGCCAGTTTTCACCGCCTCATCATCCTTAAGGAGGGTTGGCAGTCCATCTAGGGATCTTACATCCATTCCATCTTTTACTGGCACGATACATGATTTTACAGGAATGCCGTCTGCTATAACCAAACATTGAGAGCATTGGCCATTGGCACAAAATATTCCTTGAGGGGAACCGTCCTTTTCATGATGTCCAAATATATGTATTTTATTTGCAAATAGGGCAGAAGAAATCATCTCTTTCGGTTTTGCAGAAATCTTTTTACCATTGAATGTAAAGGTAATAGACTCCTTAGTTTTATCAACAGGTAAGATAGGGTGCTTTTTGATCCTTGCCTTAGCCATTAGATGTCACCCCTCTCTAAGGAGGAACGAAGAAGTTTATACACATCGGTTATCTCGATATCCGTCGAACGCCAAGAACCTTCTCTCTGAGACAAAAGAAGGTGTGATTCGCAATACGGGGAGGTGCATAGTATTGTATCTGCTCCTTTTTCGGCTGCCTCGCTAAAAAGATTTAAGGCAGATTTTTTAGAATTACCATCTAAGCTATCAAATTTGTTATGCCCGCATTTTCCATCTAGTTCAACAATGGAAATTTCTGGAATAAGTTTAAGAAGTTTTTTGGTTGCGTCATAGAAAGGATCCTTTTCCATCATACAGGCACGATGAATGGCCACAGTCTTTTTAATTGGAGAAAAGCCTTTTAATTCTTTCAACTTCTTTAATAATTCGCCAGGAAGGGGTGATACAGTTCCAAAATCTTTTTCCTTTGAAAAAGTGACAAACGCCTCAGGAGTTCCAAGTATTAATTGACTGGGTTTCACCTTATTAAATGCTTTAAGATTCTTTATTGTGATTTTTTCTACGATGTCATTTGCTCCATCGATTTTTGCATGCAAAAGTTCCTTTGCTGGACACGATAATTCTTGAATAGAGCCACTGTTGATATTTGTCTTTTCCATAAGTTTGTGTATTGCCCACCTAGTTGGACCAAGATCGAATAGTTTATGACTTTTACCAACTGCATGAAGCATTGGCATGCATCCTTCAAAGAATGCGACACCTTTTGATTCCGCAGGCGGCAGACTAATAAAATCATCCAAAGGTTTTGTATCAGAATTAGCCCACATAATTCTCAAAAGTGTCATAGATTCGCCAAGAGGATTTGCGGTACTTTTTGGTATTGGTATTGTAAGATTCTTAAGTTTCCTTTTATCAAGAGATTGTGAGAATTTTTGCAAAAGATCAGATGGATCAGTTTCATTGGGGACGGATTTGTACTGTATCCTGTCTGGAGAAATGCCAACTAACTTTAAAAGATTCTTTGCTTTTTGAACTGTATCAAAAGGATATTCTTCTGAAGGCAGGTAATGCGATCCTGTTTTTTCATCAGGTCCAATAACTAAGAGTCCTCTACCGGCTCGTGCTAGTGCTCTTATTAAAAATGAAGGAGAGGGTTTTCTTGCAGACATTACTTCAACCACGTCATCATAGAATTCAAATGCGTGAGTTGGCGTACTCCAATAGTTCATAAGAGCTTTGATCCCAGAATATGATGTTTTTTTCTCTTGTAATCGCAATAATATTTTACTATCTGACATGTATCCTTGGGTTATTGCACCTGTTGGACATACAGAAACGCAAGCACCACAGGATGCACACGAATCATGGTCAACTTCTGCAATTGTTTTTTTGTCTTTTGCAAGAACATTTTTTACGGCTTTATATGCACAAACCTCTTCACATCGTCCACAACCTATACAAAGATCAGAATCAACTGAGGCAGTTAGGCTCTGAAGATTAATGGATTTTATTTTTCTGTTTGACTTTATTTTATATGTAAATTGACCTTTTTTTGTTAATTCATAAGATAAGTCACGAGGGACTTTCAAAAGAAATGTGGTATTTTCTATTCGAGCAATTAACTGTTTATGATCGCAGTTGGGGAGACAAACAGAGCAAACATGGCACGGTCCACATGTAAGGCATCTAGCTGCTTCTTCTACCGCTTCAAAGTCTTCAAAGGATTTTTCAACCTCATCAAATGAGCTGATCATCTCCTTTTTTTCCAATCGTTTTGGTAAATGAAGTGAATGGCTACATTTTTCGGATTCCACTACTATTGGAATGGGCTTTTCTGTATTTTCCTCTTCAAAATTATCTACTCCTCTAAAATATGCATTGATACCTTTTGCAGCAATATGGCCACGACCAATAGCATCAACGACAGAAGACGGTCCTGTTTCAACATCACCTGCTGCAAATATCCCTTTTAATTTTGTGCTACCATTCTCTTTTACTTCAATTCTATCTTTTCCATTAGTTATTTTCACATTTCCAATGGATCCAACATCTGGCTTTGCACCAACTGCGGGAACTATTAAATCAGCGTTTATTACAAATTCACTTCCCTTTATCGGAATAGGTCTTTTTCGCCCAGATCCATCAGGTTTTCCAAGTTTTGCTTTGAAAAATTCTATGCCTGTTGCTTTTCTGTTTTTTACAATTATTCTTTTAGGAATGGCAAGAGTTTTTATTTTCACTCCTTCCTTTTTTGCATCTTTTATTTCTTCTGTTTCGGCAGGCATTTCCTTAATTCCACGGCGATATGCAAGAGTTACCTTTTTTGTACCTAATCTAACAGCAGATCTAGCAACATCAAAAGCAGTTGATCCGCCGCCGATAACAACTACGTCGCCACTAACATTCATTGGAGTATTGGTATTAATTTTATTCAAAAACAACAGAGGATCAACAACACCCTCAGCTTTTTCTCCTTTGATTCTCATGGGAAGCGATTTGGGTGATCCCTCTGCAATGAGTATGGCAGAAAAACCTTTTTTGAATAGGGTTTTTGGGTCATTGATTTGTTTTTCTGTAATAATTTCAATTCCCAACCCTTTGATCCAATCGATTTCTCTTTTCAATATTCTTTTAGGGAGGCGATATGGCGGGATGGCATAGCGAAGCATCCCCCCAGGTTCTTTTTTAGCTTCAAAAACAGTAACAGAATATCCCATTCGCGTAAGATCTACAGCAGCTGAAAGACCCGCAGGTCCTGCACCAATTATTGCTACTTTCTCTTCATGAATTTTCTTACAAGGCTCTGCAACAAGAGATCTTCTAGCAAGTTCGTAATCAGATGCATACCTTTTAAGAGCACGAATGGGAACAGGATCTCCTTTTACTCCCTGCTCACAGTTATCTTCACATGGTCTGGTACAAACTCTTCCACAAATGGCAGGAAATGGATTAGCTTGGCGTATTACACTAACCGCTTCTTCAAATCTTTTATTTGCAATAAGGTTGACATATGCTTTTACATTAACACCGGCGGGGCATGCCTTAGAGCATTCAGGTATTCCTTTGATTTCAATAGTGTATTTTTTATCATTTACTTTAATTACGCCGCTATCCTCTCCTATTAAAGATTTAGCATTGAAAATTGCGCCAGGTTTATTTTTCGTTTTCAGAAGTAACCCCCGTCCCTGAATATAAACTCCATTTAAAAACTATTATGCTGAAAAACAAAAAAAAAATGGTTATTTGATCTGAACATCTTTGATTGAGTGATGTCTATGTGCAAGCTTACGAATCATATCTATGTTTCTTCCACCCTTACCGATTAGTTTAGATTTGTCGCTTGTGCTGGCTTCAATCTTTGCGATGGTTGATTCTCCGCTGCCCTCTAAAGTAATACTGTTTATTTTGTATGGTTTACAAAGATTATAAACGAATTTTTCTTTGTCAGGATCTGATTCAACAAATTTTATGCTCTTTTTGAAAAGATTTCGCAACTTTTCCAAATTTTTCGCTTTACTACCTATTGCTATACCTAATTGCCCTTTTTTTATGATGAATACCAGTCTGTCTTCTGCCATTATGCAATCAAGAACATCAGCTCGTGTAATTTTACTAGCCATGTTTATGTACTGCATAGATTCATTAGAAAGTAATATATCAGTCATGGGAAGCTACCTTTTCTTGACGAGCTGCATTATGTTGGATCCGCCGTCTTCTAATACGGCAAAAACAGAAACTGCAAAAGCTTTTCCGCATGCATACCCCAATTCTATCGAGTTGGAGCTATAATCATAGACTGGTATTTTTTTCTTCTTGGATAGCCTTTTTATTTCAGATGAATATGGACAGTTTTTTGCCATTACTACTAGTTTTACCGCTCCGTCATCTATGCTCAGTTTAGTTTGTCTTGCGCCAATTTTTACTTTTCCTTTTTTTGCAGTGATTTTTAAAGCTTTACCAACATCAATCATTTTACTTCCCCTTCTTCTTTCTCTTTCTTTGCATCACAAGTTCAACTGCACCAGTTCCTAAATTGACTGGCTGTCCAACAATAATGTTTTCGGCTACACCATTAAGTTTGTCACTTTCTCCTATTCTACTTGCCTGCAATAGGTGGTTAACTGTAATTTCAAATGCTGCTCTTGAGAGTACTGAGGTTTTCTCACCGCTCACGCCATGCCGCCCTATGGCTTTTACTTGACCATTGTCTGTCATAACGTCTGCTACGAGCATAATGTGTCTTTTGTCCACATTCAAACCTTGTTCTGAAAGCGTGTTGTGAGCTTCTTGTATTATCATGTTTCTTGCAGCTTCAATGCCAAGCACTCTTCCAACCGCCTGAATATCGTTGCATGTTGTCCTATATGGGTCAACACCATCTATTTGCAGAACTTTCTGGAGGTTGCTCCCTTCACTATATATCACATAACCTTCTTCTGGCTCCCTTCTTACAATTACACGTTTTATGCCATCAATCCCTTTAACTTTTAGATCTTTAAGCTTTTCATTTACATCTAATAGTGTTTTATAACTTGGATCGTCTAAGGTTATTTTAATTCCTTTTTTGCCTTTTTTCGCTTCTATCTTTCTAATCTTTTCAATCGATTCCAACAGTTCATCATCTGTAATTCCCTTCTGTTTCAGCGTTTTTTT
>CAYLOF010000023.1:0-12118 GCA_964385215.1 uncultured Thermoplasmatales archaeon | reverse complement strand
GCGTTGCAAAAAATGCCGGTGGCTTTTTGGGCGAAGATTTTATCGAAAAACCCTTCGAAATCCAAAATCTAAAAGAAAGAATTGATGAGGTTCTCAATAAATAATCTTGCCTAATTATCTGATGACCTTTCGTTGAGTGTACAAATTTCCATTTGAAATTCGGGAAACTTATAGAATTATTTGAATGTGTCATAGATCTGCGGGGATGCGATGTATAATTAAAAAACTGATGTTAAAAAGAGCAGTGGGCCCAGCAGGAAACAATCGATTTCTAAGTAGAAGAACCTTCAATAGGTACCCTGCTTTGGCGGATCGCAATATAAAGAATAGCAGCATGATTTAATTGTCTTCTTTATTTCCTCGACAAACTTTCCTATCAATCGGTGCCATTCGTGAGGTTAAAAGATTTTCAAAATCAATTTTCATAATAAAATTATTAAACGAATTTTTTATTTGCTTATTGATAGTTGTATGCAATACAAATGATAACTGAAGGTGGTGATGTTATGTATCTATTTTTTGACACAGAAACAACAGGACTTCCGAGAAACTGGAAAGCACCAGTTCAGGATGTTAATAATTGGCCAAGGATGATTCAAGTTGCATGGTTATTATATGATGAAGATGGAAATAGAATTGACGGGAAGAATTTTATTATTAAACCTGAGGGGTTTTCAATTCCGGATGATGCTGTACGAGTGCATGGAATATCTACAGAAAGGGCATTAAAAGAAGGGCAAGAGCTGGATTTTGTTTTGAAATTATTTGCAGAGCAAATTGAAAATGCAAATGTATTGGTGGCTCACAACATAAGCTTTGATGAAAAAATTGCTGGAGCAGAATTCATTAGGAAAAACATTCCGAATAAACTATTTCAAACGAATAAACTCTGTACAATGAAAGAATCTACGAATTATTGTCAAATACCTGGATACTATGGATACAAATGGCCAAAACTTTCGGAATTGTATATTAAATTGTTTGGAGAAGATTTTGAAGAAGCCCATAATGCTGCTGCTGATATTGAAGCTACAGCAAAATGTTTTTGGAAAATGAAAGAATTGGAAATTATATAACAAGCACGTATAAACAACAAAATGCAGGTGTGGTGTACCTACCAGATCACCGTCTTGAAAAAAATAAATGGAAAATATGAATTACCGATTTTGACGATCATGAACGGTAAAGTAAACGCATACAAAATGAAGTAGATGATTAATTTGCGAAGAAATAAAAATCCACTCGAACGCTGTCCATATTGCGGAGAATTAATTAAAAAAATATCTTGCCAAACATAAGCTAGAGATGCATGGGGTTTGATTCTCAATGGCATGATGAAAATAGCTGAAACTTTGTCCAGTAAAGCAATTGATAGAATCGTCGATAGATCAGAAAAAATAATCGTTCAAGGAGATCCAGAAAGCGCAATACCTGCTTTGAGGCAAGTGTTGGAAACATATCCGAATAATGAGGAAGCAAGTAAAACTCTTGATCTTGCTTTTAAAAAAATCTTGCAAAAAATGTAAGGGAGAAATTAAATTTATAAAAACATGATAATTTTAAATTGTTGGCCAAGTAAGCCAGCTCTTTCCCATAATTGCTCTTACTAGTGAGCTATGGGCCCGACCGGATTTGAACCGGTGACCATCTGGTTATGAGCCAGACGCTCCACCAGACTAAGCTACGGGCCCTTAAAATTTGATAGGGCATAATACAATTCTAGTACTTAAAATTTAGAGGTAAAAAAATGATTCTGATTAGAAAATTATGAAATATTGCTTTTCCCACAAAGGTTATTTTCCTTTTATCCTTGAATTTCCTCAGCTATTGATTCCCAAAATGATGCTAAATCTTTATTCAACTCTGCTTTCCATGATATAAAATCCATATCATCTTTTATTGGTGCATCACTCTCGATGTTATCTATGTGTTTTATTTTTCTGTCATACACTATTTCCACCACCTATTTAATATATCCATGTCAATAATTGTCAATATTAGTATAAATATTTATCGTGCTAAAATGTCAAAATGCCAAAAGGACATGCGAGCATAGTAAAATTCATTAACGAATCATTGTTAGATGCTGGTGCATAGTTATGGTGGAGTTATCAACACTGGCAAAATATCCGTTCTTAAAATTGTCTAAGGATTATGTCAAAGATAATGCTTTATCTGTTGAGGAGTTATTAGATGACCCGTTATATGAGCGTGCCAGGTTAATTGGCGTAGAGCGGCTTGACAATGCATTCAAGAATAGAGATGTAGGGAACAGAAGCTTGGCAACTGAAACCGATTGTATTATGGAACTTCTTTCATACCCGATAGCAAGAATGATGGCAGTTTGTATTGGTGATGTATATTTTAAGAGACGATATGCGCTTGGTGAAGCTGTTCATGCGTACAAGAGTTTGACAAACGAACCCCTCTCTTTTCTATTGCAGATGTCAGAGGAGTTCAACCTGAATGTGAGGTATAATGAGGATGCAAGCAAACTTAACATATACTTTACTGACTATCTTCACAATGCCCCTACAAGATACAAACAATGGAAAATGATAAATCGTGAGATGAATAAAGGATACGTTGGCATATCTCATAAAGATCTTGCAAGAGTGATGCAGGAGGCTTTAAGAAGCAGAATTAACAATGAACTTGATGCAAGAAAAAGCAATCAAGCAATATACAGCACGTTTCAATCTGATATCAAAAGAATTCAAAATATGGTGTCGATGCATCGTAAAAAGATTGAGGCTGCACCAGTAGGTAGATTAGACGTTGGAAAACTGCCACCTTGTATGAAAGACATATTGGCAGCGATACAATCAGGAGAAAACGTTCCGCATATGGGGCGATTTGCCCTTGTAGCATTTCTGAACTCATTGAAGATGAACACAAATGATATTCTTAAACTATTTAGTAGTGCTCCAGATTTTGAGGAAGAAAAAACCAGGTATCAGGTGGAACATATTACAGGCGGTACCTCACCAACGTCATATTCTCCGCCAGGGTGCGACAAAATGCGAACATATGGGCTATGCCCCACAGAAAAAATGGATGATTTGTGCAGAAAGAAAAGACATCCTTTGAGCTATTACAAGGCCAGATGGAGGCAAGATAGTAGCAAGAAGGGGAAGAGAAAAACATGAAATTTGTAACCTTTGAAGGAATCGATGGGTCAGGGAAATCTACGATATTGCAGCTTGTTTATGAGCAATTAAAATCCCAAGGATGTGATATTGTTTCGACTTTTGAGCCTACGGGCACATGGATTGGTAGATATGTACAAAAATGTATAGAGACAGACGCAGATCCTTTTGTAACGGCTTTTACCTTTATTGCAGATCGTATAGAGCACTGTAAGCAGATTCAAAAATGGTTAGATGAAGACAAAATTGTTCTCTGCGATCGATATGCAGAGTCGACATATGCCTATCAGGGTGCACAACTAGAAGATGTAATGAAAAACCCAATCCGATGGTTGAAGGAACTCTCCGATGATCGTGTCATTGTCCCTGATAGAACATTTGTTTTTGTGATTGACCCCAAGCAGTCTCTTGCGCGCATTCAACATAGAGATAAATTGATTTCCTTTGAGCAGGTTTCATTTCTTAAAAAAGTACATAAAAATTATCTGAAACTGGCAGATGGGGATAGATTCTATAAACTCGATGCTACAAAAACGATAGAGGAACTTGTAAAAATATGCTGTGAGGATATTCTTTCCTAACCTTTTTTAATTATGACTGCATTACTGTTAAACGAGAAAAACCCTCTAAATAATTAGAAAGTCTCAGATAATGTCTTTATGGAGAAATGAGATGGATTAAACTGGTACTGTGGAGAAAACGATGGTGTCCTAAAATAGGGTTCGGAGCTATGATGTTTGATGAAAGATGAACGTTTGGAGGATTATGGTGTTCTAAGGTTGTAGAATCAATAAAAATATGTGATGTTAATATGGAGTGAGGGAAGGAATAATCTTGGAAATATTGGAAGATGAGTTAGTAGGAAAATCTGTAATGAGTGGAGAAGGTTTTTTAATAGGTGTGATAAAAGATTCAGTAAAAGATGAAGTCACAGGAGAGACCAAAGCTCTTCTTGTAGCTCCTTCGGGGGAAATCGAACTTCAATTGTATGATATTGATGATAAAGGGAATATTGTTTTTCCAGTTGATTCATTAGCATATGTAAAAGACGCGGCGATTTTAGAATAACACCTTTTCCTTTGGAAGAAATATGGAGATATTGAAAAATAAGGTGAAAAAGAATTTTGTTTTATTAGTAATCTGCATCAGGACAGCTTATTCATTAAATTTATATAATCCATTAGATGTCTTGTGATTAAAAAATTATTTTTAACATGATTCCTTCCGTATTGCCCCATCTCTTTTGCAACATTTGGGTTGTTTATGAGGTGTGTGATTCTATCTGCAAATCCATTAAGATTCATTGGTTCTAACAAATAGCCGTTTTTGCCATCGATGATTTGAGATGGTATTCCACCAACATTGGAAGCTACGACCGGAGTTTTTTTCCACAGCGCCTCACTAACAGTAATAGCAAAACCCTCTTTCAAAGATCTTTGGATGACAACCGAAGATGCCCTCTGCAAGGCATTTACTTCAATATCTGGTGCATTCATCACAAGATGAATATCCTTATCGTCCCCTACCGTTTTCTCTACGTTTTCAAATATCTCTTGTCCCTCTGGGTCGTCTGTTGCCATGGAGCCCATTAATACTAGTTTACAGTCCACTTTCTTTTTGATTAATTTAAATATTTTTACCATGCCTTCTGGATCTTTCCATTTATCGAATCTTGAAATTTGAGAAATTATCGGTTTGTCTTGAGATATGCCCATTTTTGACATATATTTTGAGACGGTAGATTCAGATATGTCGTTGTTTTTGATGTTTAACGGATTTATTGATGGGCGGATAATGTATTGTGGCATGATATGATTTGGTAAATCTCTCTCCCTGAATTTGTCCATGGAGACAATCATTGCATCATATTTCAGGATAAACATTTTCAGATAATCCCATAATTCTTTCATAGGTTCGGAAATGTCGATATGGCATCTCCAGATCCATGGCTGTCTTTTTTTGTAGCACGTAATTATTGGTAACGGTTGAGGATCGTGGATTATTACAAAATCATGATTCAAATGTGTAAAAATTGCATTGTTTACATTAGCTATGTAATATACCCTCTTTTTTAAATCAGTTAAATTTATTTTTTCTCCTTGAAGTGCATTATGAAATTTTTTAGTAATAGAAAAGAAATCCTGGTTACCATGAAGTACTCGCCAATCAGTCTTTATCCCAACATCATTCAATAATATAATTAGACTGTTTAGTATCTCTGCTACTCCGCCACCCTGGTATGTAGAGTTTATATGAACCAAGGTTTTTTCTGATAATGAGGAGGCTTCACTATGTATTTTCTCAATTGTTTTGTCACCTACGAGGTCTCTATATTTATCTAGAGATATTACTGGTATTTCTGCCATTTATATTCACCCGAGTACATCCTTAAAAGTGCAAATGTTTCATATTATATTTAAGCTTAAGTGAGAGCTACTGCTCATATCTTTTCAAATCACATAGTTTGATTTCATAGATGCAAAACAGAGAATTAAACTTTTATCTTGACATCTAAAAGAGATTTAAGAAATATAAGTACCTCATCTGGATTTTTAACCCAATATTGCGCCGAAGTAGCTTTTCCTGAATCGTTGGAAACAAAAATGGTCGTGCCATGGTTTTTTAGAAAATCGAAAGCATCTTCGTCCGTTGTGTCATCACCGATGTAAATGGGGATGCTGTTTTTGTTCTTTGCAAATTTTTTCAACAAAAACTCCGTAGCTTTTCCCTTATTCCATCCTTTTGGTCTAACTTCAAGTAATTCTGCTCCCTTGATAACTTCTAACATATTCTTGTCATCTCTTTTTTCTACTATCTCTCTGAACCGTTTGGCAGCATCTTTTATCTTTTCTTGTGGTAACAAACGGTAATGAAATGCCAATGTAAGCTCTTTATCTTCGATATAAATTCCTTTTTCTCCTTTGAATTCTGAAAATGCATCTTCTTTTATTTCTTCCAAAAAAAGTCGAGATTTTTCCGCGTTTGGCCAGACGAATTTTTTTCCGTCTGAAATCTCCATCTGCAGACCGTGCAGAGCGGCAAAAGAAGCCCCCTCTGTATCTAAAAGATTTTTAATGTCGTTTAGCTCTCTTCCGGTTATCATAAAGACAGAGAATTTTGGATTTTTAATCAATTTTCTTAACACATTTTTTACGGATTTAGCAGTAGTTACATCATTTGGCTTATCCTTAAATGAAACCAATGTGCCATCATAATCTAAGAATAGTAGTACCTGGTCTGCATTTTCAATTGCTTCAACTATCTCGTGTTTATGATCAAAAAGATATTCAGGCATAGGTCTTTTCCCATTCTTCTAAAAAATTATTTATCCACCATTCGGAATCATGTTGTTTTACCTTTTTTTTCATCGCTTTAAATCTTTGTCTTCTTTCTTTTATAGGCATGATAATAGCTTTTTTGATGGCATCTGCTGTTTCTTGAATATCATATGGATTTACTATAATCGCTTCAGTTAGTTCCTCTGAAGCACCTGCAAATTCACTTAAAATCAGTACACCGTTCTTTCTATTTGTAGCAATGTATTCTTTTGCAACAAGATTCATTCCATCCCTAAGAGGGGTGAGCAGGCCTATGTCTGCAGTTTTATAATATGATATGAGCAGTTTTTGAGGAATTTTTCTATAGAAATATTTTATGGGGGTCCATTCTTCGGTTCCAAACCTTCCGTTGATTTGTCCAATGGTTTCATCAATTTCCCTTTTCATGTTACCGTATTCTTTAATCCTGCTTCTGCTTGGGGTGACCACCTGTGTAAGGACAACGTTTTCTCTAAATTCTGTACATTGCTCAAGGAACAGTTCAAATGCTTTTAGTCTACTTAATATGCCCTTAGTATAGTCAAGACGGTCTATACCTAGTATAAGATGTTTGGCCTTATATATAATCTTTAATCTTCTAGCTTTTTTTGAGGCGTATTGGGCATGCTCAGAATGAGCAAAATCGTTATAACAGATACCCAACGGAAAATGCATTATTTTCGTTTTATTGTCTAAATTCGTCACGATTCCATTGTTTATGTTAACCTTGGTATTTCGTTTTTTGCTGGCGCATTCCATAAAATTTTTAACATATGAGCGCGTGTGAAAACCTATTAAATCGCTTTTTAGCATGCCTTCAAGTAATTCATCTCGTTGTGGAAGAGAATCAAAAACCTCCCAAGGTGGCCAAGGGATGTGCCAGAAAAACGCTATTTTAGCATTTGGTCTAGCTTCCCTTATAAACCGAGGTACAAGCGATAGATGATAGTCGTGTATCCATATACGGTGGTTCTTGTCGATTTCATCTATTGCTGCCTGGGCAAATCTTTTATTTACCTTGTAGTAGGAGTCCCAGTATTCTTCTTTCAAATACATTTTATCTACGAATAGGTGAAATAATGGCCAGAGAACACGATTTGAAAAACCACGGTAGTAGTTTTCAACATCTTCTTTAGAAAGGTGCACTCTTTTTAAAAAATACTTTGGGTCTTCCTCGGGGACTAACACTTTTTTTTCAGAATTGCAAACAGTAAAATCTGCGCTTCCACTGCCCCATGCAATCCATGTGCCTCCATGTTGCTGCATCAGCGGATCTAAGGCAGATACCACCCCGCCTACTGCTTTTTTACATATAATTCCCTGGGCAGTCTTCTCGTGAGAATAGGGTTCCCTATTAGAAAGTAATATCAATCTTTTATTATTGATTCCTTTTTTCCTCCCACATATCTTCGAATAGGATGTAACTTAATAATTCTTTTCCAAAATATTAATATGTATATATCTTAACCGTTGTTGCTTTTATATTGAAGCGTTGCAAATGATTAGATATTATTTTCCTTGTGTTATAAAATTGATAATCTTTTCTATGCTTGGATGTATTGGGTCAGATGATGAGATATAGCATCCTGCTACAAGATTTGCAAATAACAATCTTTCATCATCGTTGAAATCTAGCAACTCTGCAAATAGATTTCCTGCATTCCATGTATCTCCTGCTCCAGTAGCCCTAAAAATCCTAGAGAGTTTTATTGTTGGTGTTACAGTACATCTGTCATTAATTGTACATGAAAATGATGCAGTGTGCAGATCTATGCGTGCAGGTATTTTTTTCTTTAAAGAAACTGCAGCATTTATACTATCTTCTCTACTATTTACAGTGGTGATATTGCCATAATGTGTAAGTTCGTTCTCATTTAATCCTAGTATGTCTAAGTTTTTATTGGTTAGTACCTCTTTTGTTAATTTCGGAATTTCATGTTTTCTATGAGCTGGATCTCCCGTGTCAAAAAATGTTTTTACATTGTGTTTTTTCGCAAATCTAAATACGTCTCTTGCAAGTTCTGTTCCATCATTATTTAGACTCCAGTCTACAACGCCTGTTATATCTGAATTCGATATTAGTTGCAGGTCATTTTCATTTAATCGTTCAAAAGTAAAATCTGAAACAGATCCTGTATCCCCAATCAAAACATTGCTGTGTTCTTTGCCAAATTCCATTGCTGTTGTGATGGCAATATCTCCATCTGTTTTAACACCGTCTAGATTTACATCTTCCTTTCCTAAAAAAAACTGTAAAAGATGCAAGCCAAGAGCATCTGTTCTGCATATCAGGTTAGATTTAATGCCAAGTTTAGCAAGCGCAAGGGCGGTATTTGCTGCATTGCCTCCTTGATGAATACTTTGGGTAATTCCTGGAACATTTCCCCCACCTTGTTTATATATTTGCTTAATTCTTAAGAATTGTTCTTCAAAACTGTTCATGGTGATAAAATGATCAACAAAAAAATCAGGCATTAGCACGACGTTGAATTTTTTTAATCTCTTTGGTTCTATCTGTTTAAGTTTTTCCAACAATCTTATTTCTAAATCATTATCCATCTTATTTTCTCCAAGAGTACATATTCTTGCCCTTCTCAATCATTCCAATATGTCTAAATCGTTTATAAGTTATCCATGTTTTGTCATTTTGCGATAAGAAATCATACAGATTTCAAAACACAAACATAGGCATTCCGATGATCATTCGTTTGGTGGGCCGGTTATTTTATTAATGATAAAAGACATTCTTTGTTAGGATAGGCAATGGGATGGAAAAAAATGATGCACCAGAGCATTACTTTAACAGAGGGCAGTCTGAAATGAAAATAGCTCATTTCTCATGGGAGTTTCCTCCTGCAATTTGGGGAGGGCTAGGGACATTTGCAACGGAAATCACTCAGAAACAAGTATCTTTAGGAAATGAAGTTACTGTTTTTGCGGTAAACAGTGAAAATAAACTTGACGCATCAAATAAATGGAATGGTGTAGAGGTATATCGGCCCAAAACTCTTGATCTTGCGTCCAGTTTTTATCTATTTTCAAATCAGGATCTACGTTCTTGGGGGTTAAATTTCAATTTTTTTGCGGATGTAATTGGATACAACGTTATGTCGGCTTCAAAACTTGTTGATTTGCTTGTAAGAAAAAATGGAAGAAGTTTCGATATTATTGAGGGTCATGACTGGCTTGGAATTTTTGGAGGGATGATTGCAAAGAACGAGTTAGATATTCCATTAATGTTTCATGTTCATTCAACCGAAGTTGGGAGATCTGGTGGTGGTGGTTCCACCACAATCAAAAATATTGAATTTGAAGGGGCACAGGCTGCGGATTGCGTTATCACAGTTTCTTATTCAATGAAAGATGAGCTGAAAAAACTAGGATTTCCAGAGGATAAAATAAGGGTTTGCTGGAATGGCATCGATCCAGACAAATATAATCCTCAAAAGATATCGTATGATGAAAAAATCCAACTTAGAAGGAGATATGGTGTGGCTGATGACGAGCATCTTCTTTTCTTTATAGGCCGCTTGGTAACAATTAAGGGTGTTGAAAATTTGGTTAAGGCTATGTCGAGTGCTTTGGAAGATTTTCCAAACACCAAACTGGTGATACTAGGAGTTGGGGATTTGGAGGGAGATATCCGTTCGCTGGCGAATTCTCTAAATATCAGCGAAAAAATTGTCTTGAGAACAGAATTTGTTAGTGAACAGGAGCGGATTCTTCATTATGCAGCTGCTGATTCAGTGGTACTCCCCTCACTTTATGAGCCATTTGGTATAGTATGCACTGAAGCAATGTCAATGGCAAAACCAGTTGTGGTTGGTGCCAGAGGAACAAGTGGAATGCGAGAGCAGATAATTCCAGATGGTGAAAATCAGTGTGGAGTTCATATGAATCCCTATGATCCAAATGACATAGCATGGGGCATCAAACAGGTGTTGGAATCAAAAGAGAAAAGCATGCAGATGGGGCTTAATGCTCGAAAGCGAGTGATTGAACAGTTTAGCTGGGATGCTGTAGCAAATAGAACCTTAGATATCTATAAAGAATTCGTTAAACGGTAGTAAACTGTGCGTAATCATTTTTAGTAAATTGAAATGAAAGCAGGAATGTTTCACAAGAAACTAAGGCTTATTTCTGAGCAAAACTTCAGTATGCGGATAGGCAAACTCTACGTTTTCAGATTTTCTCACACGCTTATGAATTTCCCTTCTGATGTCCGTAGCTATTCTGTTCCTTTTGGTTGCAATGGTATGGTACCTAACTGTTAAATCGATGCCAGAGTCCTTGAACGATAATCTAATATGAGGTTCCTTAGGAATTCTTTTAGGGAATTTTTTCCAAAAAGGTGTCATAATTTCACATGCGGAGTCGATTACAATTTTTTCAGCATCTTTTAGGTTACTTTCATATGTAATTGTGCTTACGACTTCGTCTAATATGTAATCGTTTTCATGGTTGTAATTTACTATTTCCTTATCAAAAATTGCAGATGTAGGTATCATAATAGTTCTATCCGATTTCTCCTCTCCATCTATGGTTCCTCCTAATTCATCCAGAAAAATATGAGTTAAGGTAATGCTTGTTATGTCACCTTTTACATTTGAAATGATAATTCTATCTCAGATATGAAACGGCCTCTTTGTGATAATAATCAACCATGCAACTACTCCACTGATGGGTTTCTGCAAAGCCCAACCAAGTGCAACGGTTAATAATCCTATAACGAAGCTGAGTTCCCCCCAGCTACCATAATATGAGGAAAAAGCAATTATCACTACAAATAGTATGAACAAATATTTTAGTAAATCCAGAAATGCTGTGACATTTGAGGTATCTTTTTTCGTCTTGATCTTTTTCAACAGATGTCTTTTTATTAATTTTAATATGATGGTAAAAATAACGATGGAAATAATTACGGCCAATATAGATTCGATAATATCTACGTAGGGCTCCATGTAGCTAAGAATGAGGGGTAATGTCTCTGCCATAGTTTTTGATAATCAGCTGTCCTCTACTTAAAATTTTATATGTGGGATACTGCCATTTTTTATCAACTTTGAGGATAATTTGAGATATTGACAATTATACTTCAAAAAATTTGTCTAGATTCCATGTGCCTGCTCGAATTAAAACATTATCTAAAAAATCGTATAGCCATTAAGAGGATTTTCTTTGCTTCTTTTTTCTTGCCCTGAAATTAAGCATCCTCTCATGCATTTCTCTTATTCTTCTGTCTTTGTGGTCTTGGAAAGTGTTGTTCATGTTTATCCCTTTGCGTTCCATACATATAATGTGTCAACTATTATAATAGTATTCCTATATTATTTATGCCATCGTTCGTTGTGCTATGTTATTAAGTATGTGGCAGTTCCCGGTCAGATTTTACGATATTGTTGTTGTGTGTAGTACTGTGACTTTATGGTGATGGATACATATGGAAAAAATGAACACCAGAATTAATGTAGAGAATACTAGCAAAAATCGATGAGGTGGATTTCGCCAAAGTTTCATCTTTTGACGTTTTACTTTTTGATTGCTAGGGTTATTTCTATTGAAGAGACGTTATGGGTATCGCCTTCATCGTTGGTAACACTTTCAGTATCAATTTTTATGTCTTTTACCTCTGTGTCTGTGACGAATCTATTT
>CAYLOF010000022.1:3516-12829 GCA_964385215.1 uncultured Thermoplasmatales archaeon | reverse complement strand
AATAAACATAACCATTGATAATTATATCCCTGAATCAGATTTTGTAAAGGACAAAAGCGTTGATTTTGTTGTTGAAAATCTAAAAAAATCTAAGTATTGCAGCAAAGAAGATGGAGGCCTCTATTTGGATATGGAATCTTTTGGCGTTCATGGTAGAAATACAAAATTCTTTTTCATGCGAAGAGACGGTACAACACTCTACGCCACACGAGACATAGCATACCATCTATGGAAGGCAAAACATGCCGATATGCTTGTGAATGTTCTTGGCGAAGATCATAAACTTGAGTCAAAGCAAGTTGAAATAGCATTGGATCTATTAGGTGCGAAGCATATACCAAAACCAATTTTTTATGCGTTTGTCTCCATGCCTGGTGGAAAGATGTCTACTAGACATGGAAGAGTTGTATATCTCGATGATCTCATTGAAGAGTGCATTAAACGTGCATATGAGGAAGTAAAAAAGAGGAGGGGGTCGGAACTTTCAGAAGGGAAAATGAGAGAAATATCCGAAATAATAGGAATCGGGGCGTTAAGATACAATATCATAAAGGTACAAGCTGAGAAAGATATCGTGTTCAAATGGGAAGATGCTCTGAACTTTGAAGGAAATGCTGCCCCGTTTATCCAATATGCTTATGCACGTGCCTGCGGAATATTATCAAAAATGGAAAAAGAGAAGGGTACTGAAGATCCCGACTATCTTTTATTAGGGCACGATTCAGAATACAATCTAGTGAAAAAACTGGCAAAATTTCCGATGGTTGTTGATGACGCATGCAAGGGTTTCAAACCACACGTTATTGCTTCCTATCTATTTGATACTGCCTCTCAGTTCAATCAGTTCTATAGAGATTGCCATGTACTTTCAGAGAAAAATGCTGGTCTAAAAAAAGCCAGATTTTCACTTGTAAATGCAACAAGAATCGTTCTTGAAAATGGATTAGATCTATTAGGCATCACTGCACCTGAGGAAATGTAAAAAATGGAATACAAATATGCTAAATACAATACTTTGCTAAATAAAATAACAAATAAGGACAATCTTTTTGTCGGAAACTATACACTTGACCCTTACCAAAACTGTGAATTTGGATGCAGATATTGTGATTCTACGTTTGATAACGTTATCTATATAAAAAGTGATTCTTCACAACTGCTAGAAAAAGAAATCAAGAAAATAGAGAAGGGCACAATAATAGTCGGTTCCGTTGTAGATCCTTATCAAGAAGCTGAAAAAAAACATAAGATTACTAGAAAATTATTAAAGATTATTGAACATAACAATTTTTCTGCTCATGTTCTTACAAAATCCGATTTAGTTTTGAGAGATATTGATATTTTATCCAAAATAGATGGCTGTATTGTAACAATTAGCATAATATCACTTGATGAGGCTGTGCTAAACATTTTTGAAAAAAACGTTCCATCATCCAAAGAGCGGTTGAATGTCATAAAAAAACTTTCAGAAAATGGGATAAAAACAGGTTTGGCAGTTATGCCATTACTGCCATTTATCGTTGAAGGAGAGCTTGAAGAAATAGTTAAAACGGCTAAACAAAACGGAGCGCATTATCTGTTACATAAACATCTGGAGCTCAAGGGCGATCAAAAAGCGATTTTCCTTAAAATTCTTAGTGAACTAAATCCTGATTTAGTAAACAGGTATGAAGAATTATACCGTGGTAGTTATATGCCTGATCAAGCACATATAGCAAAAGTGAAAGATATGATGGACAAATATTGCAGGAACTATGACATGCCTACAAACATATAGTAAACAAAGTGGAGGGTACCCGCTGCTTTACTTCTCCTTTTTCCTCTTTAGGACCATAATCGCTAGGAAAGCCAATATCAGTACAACGACTATAATAGGTAAAAGATATTGAACCAAAGGCGAGGTAGGCGTTTTTTTATGCGGATGGCTCTCGGCGCCAAACGGCGAATGTCCATCAACTGCAAAACCATCCTCTGGGTCATATCTCAAAGATTGCACATCTTCAGCATCCCAGTTATTATTGCTGCTGTATTCTGTACTTGGAGCCCACATTCTAAGGTCAGGGTCGCCGTATAAACAGACATTCTCTGCAAGATCCCACCACCATTGAGAAGATCCATCACTAACATATTCAATACCAACTTTACTTATCCCGTCAGAATAAATCTCACCAATGTTTTTACCTAAAGCAACACCTCGTGGAACAGAGTTTTGCCATACATCTGAATACCATGATGTGGCCCATGGATCCATAATCTGGAACGGTGAACCATGCCTCATAAGCGTTAAATGTAAATATTTCCCTGCAGGGAGACAAGCAACACTGCTCACACCAGCAGAATGGATATTACCTATGGCATCATCGACCATAGTCCCATTATACCAAGCTGTGCCAAATCTTCCCAAAAGAACCGTAATAATTATGCCATCATAATAGTCCTCTGTATCTTGGAGCCAATCAGGAGTTACCTGCCTAATTATCGGTAAACTGGCAATTTTGCCAATTATGTCGCGAACTGGTCTTTTTGCAAGAGCCCAATCAAGGGCTGTTGCAAATACCCTTGGCCCCAGCGGATCTGGATTTCCGGCGATTGCTGGTAAAATACCATGTATTTCAGAAGTCATGGTATCTGGTTCTTCTGTTGAACCCATAAGCCATTCGTAGCCCCTCCACGGATTCATTTCTTTGAGATAACCAGCAAGTGGGATTGGTGGATAACCGCGGGGATTTTCGTTTTTTACATCCCAAAACATGAACATTCCGCCGTCGAGCGGTGCACCATGTGTATTGACCATCCACAATAGTACGCCTTGGTTCAAATCATGCATATTCGCATCAAAACTCGTTGAGAAAACAGGACTGTAACCACCTTTTTTTAGATAAAATGGTTGAACTTCTGAACCGCTCAAATCTGCCAGAAAACCACCCTTTTTACCATTTACTGCCTCCATGACCCCTTCGTCAATTGGATCTAGAGACTGTGATCTGCCAGGTATTGTGCCATCTGCACATTTATACTCAAATCCCCAGTATTTACTTGCCCTGCTGTTAAATTTATGATCGTAACATATCAACGTATCAAGTACAGGATATTTGAAAACCTCCTCCTGAGAAGGTTTTGTTATTTTAAGTCCCAAACTTCCTCTCCAGGGAAAACGTCTTTCACTACTGCTACCGTTAATCATCGGTACGCCATTAGGATTTTGCAACGCAGGATTTTCAAATACGATCATTGGATAAAACACATTTTTTGATATCCAAACTGAGATATCAGTTGGAGACCCAATAAAACGACCGGGTTTTGCCTTTCCCACAAAAACACGATCCCATGGGAGACCTATATCAAATTGTCCACCAACAGTTATTATGGTCTCGGCACCTTCTTCATCAAAATCAAGTTCCTTTAGGAGATTATATGCTCTCCTCCCAGTAAGATACATCTCACTTACCGTTGGAAGTTTTGAATGACCATCAGGATGGCGCCGCCAAAGCTCATTATGCCATACGACAGATGTAGATAACTCCGGATGATTATCAATTAGTAAAACCGGGCTTCCATGATGTGCTGCAATATACGCAGCAGGCCCTATAAATCTAGCCCCTGGTTGCTCTCCTGCTGCTTTCAACTCAGCAATGTACCAATAAGTCCAAGGATCAATAGTTGAAAATATTACGTCATTGCTACTAGTAATATCTCTTATGTCACTATATATTTCTTCATAATCTATGTATTCTTTTGCTAATGGAAATGCACCTGTCAATTGCTCTTTTGCATTTGTTTTAAGATGATTTCCAATATTAACTAAATGAAGATTTTTAACCCCAAGCTTATACAATACATCAAGAGTCGTGCTTGGAATATTTGAAGTGCTGATATAAAGTAAAGGTGCATTTAATACAGAAGCAAGTACCGCTCCCTCAGTTGCAGAGGCAAGACAATCGCCTTCCTCGCGAGAATAATTTTGATCCCAGGAATACTCTATGGTAAAGTCAGTTGAACTCTGTATGTCACCCATGGAATATACACAAATTGAGTAATGCTCGCCGGGCAGACATTCACCTAATCGTTCGACATGTAAATCTGTTTCAGCCCCTGGAGGCAGTACAATACCCTCATCATAAACAGAAGAGTCGTATTTGGAAGGTACACCTGGCTCTCTTGAAGACAATATTTCTTCTCCGCTTGGACCTATAAGAGAGAAACCTAGATCGATATTTGGATTGTCCCAGGTCAAATCAAATTGTGCATTTCGACAACCAAATGGAGGCAGATCTGGTATTTCCACTTCCACCCCAGGATACATCTCTACATCTACCTGATAAGTCGTCTGCCTCATATTTTTTAATATATCTATGATGCGGCCATATCTTCCAAAATTAAAAGTTAAAAAACTTCGATGTTTTTGCACTTCTAATCCTGTCTTTTTCGTATCTTCAAACGGACTAAAGGTTTCCATATCTAATGATTTTGTAGGAACATCGGTAACTGCCACACTCCACTTTCCACTTTTATACACATACGCAGAAGTCTTATCAATATCCATACCACCTTGTGCATTCCATCCACTTGTAACGCCCGCCATCATCCACTGTCCATCTTGCTCACAATAAATCTGAATATCCCTATCTCCTGCGGGAATGGACATGTTAATTAGGCCTTCAAATCCTGGGAGACCCGCTTCAAAATAAAAACATGAATACCATGATCTTACATTTAAAAATTTATAATTATCTGGTACATAAAACTCATTATATATTGGATACATCTCATTGGTTTGAGGAACTTCAAAATGCTCTTCAAGAATACCATTAGCAGGTGAGACGGATCCCTCTATTTCTCCAGATGTCGTATTATTTGGTTCCTCAAATTTCTCCTCGATAACGGCAATTACTGCATCATCAGAATATGACCAGTCATTCATTGCAAGTTCGCTTGCTATTTCATATGAATCATCGCTTTCAATAAACACATTCTCTTTAGCGGCCCACTCGTTGTCAAGTTTTTCCTTTGGAACATTTATTAGTGTCATCTGATCCAAGTTACCGTTTGAGTAACCCATCCAATCTTCCATAAAATAGTCAATTCCTTGTTTGGCATCAAGCGAACGTTCTTTGTGCTTATTTGAAATATGTTCATCTTGGTAATATAACAGCGGATTTGAAAAAATACGCTTTTCATTTTTGTCGTAGAATACAGAAGCAGGTACTGATGCTAAATATGCATAATCATCAATGAGATTTTCGCTGTCGAAATTTACAAACGTTACTTTTTTCATGGGAACCAATGGTTGCCAAGAAATGCCTTTCTTGAATCCTCCATATTGTTGCGCACTTCCTATATCTGCAATGACTACTGGCATAACTGCTCCAGTAGCCAACATAAATATAATTAAAGTAATTATAATGGGATTTGATTTTACATTTCTACTTGTCGTCATACCAGACTTCCCCTAGAACAAATACTGTAGTTACATATGCCTTTGCTAAATGTATATAACATGTATACGAGTGTAAGATATATATAACTTATTATAATATCTGGGTAAATTAAAGAAAACTGTCAATAAATATAATACTGAAAATCCTTTGCTGGATAGATATCAAATAGACTAAAAATTAAGAGAAATATTGGAAAAGCCCGCCTCAAGAGTTGTATTGCTAACAAAAAAACCAAACACGGCAAGGATTGTTAAATAAGGTTAATAAGTATTAATAGCGACACTATTAGATAATGAGTGCTTCCAGTTCTTTCTACTCACGTGGGAAAAATTCTAAATTGCTCTCAATTTTAATTGTAGTCTTACTTGTATCTGTGGTATATACATCTCAATCAATTGCATTAGTAGCTAATGCTCAGTTGGGTAAAAACATAGACGAAGATACTTTCAATTATAATCAGTTTATCGTCAAATTTAACGATGTGCCCCTTATAACTTTCAAGAACGACCTAAAAGATAAAATGGAGAATTTATTTACACATTTACCCAAAAATGTCGCTAATGAATTACTGGCTCAATTGGTTTTACAACATAAAAACAAGATTTTGTCCAGGCATATGGAAGCAAAAGAGAGCATTTCAAAATTAACAGGAAAAACTACTGATGGCCTTTTTTCAGGAGAGCTTGCTATTTTGTTTAATGGCATAATAGTAAAAAATATTTCTCAATCTGCGATAAAAAAAATTGAGAATATTTCATATGTAAAAAGCGTCAATCAAGATAGCAGACTTGCCATTTCTTTAAAAAATTCTGTTTCTATAATCAATGCAGATGAAGCCTCACTACTATATGATAAACATGAAAACAGTATTACTGGGACTGGTATAACTATTGCAATTTTGGATACTGGAGTCAACTATAATCATCCTGATTTAAAGGACGGTTTTATTGGAGGTTATGATTTTGTTAATGATGATGCGGATCCAATAGATGATAATGGTCATGGAACCCATTGTGCAGGCATTGCAGCTGGAAACGGAAACGCATCTAGCTTTACTTTTGTAGGTGTAGCGCCCAAAGCGAAATTCTATGCATATAAGGTAATGGATTCTAATGGTACAGGACATGCATCATGGTTTATCGAGGCCATGGAGCGAGCGGTTGATCCTAATGGCGATGATGATTTTACAGATCATGCTAATATAATTTCAATAAGTGCTGGTGATTCATCTGGTAATCCTAATGATGCTCTCAGTATTGCTGCAAATAATGCTGTAAATCTTGGTGTCGTGGTAGTTGCTGCTGCTGGGAATGATGGCCCCACATATGATACAATTTCTTCCCCAGGTTGTGCTCAGAACGTAATATGTGTAGGTGCAACAGACAAAAATGACAATATCGCTTCTTTTAGCTCGCGTGGTTTTAATTCTTCTGCAACGGTAAAACCAAATGTACTTGCTCCTGGTGTTGACATTACCAGTACATGGTATGATAAAGAATACATGTCCCTTAGTGGTACTAGCATGGCTTGCCCGCATGTGACAGGTACAGTAGCACTTTTATTACAGATGCACCCCGATTGGTCGCCTGATAAAATCAAAATGGCATTAGAAACTTCTGCTGTTGATCTAAAATATGATATTGCTACCCAGGGCCATGGCAGAATCGATGCGTTAAAAGCCATTACGTCATTTGGGGCGCCTATTTCTAAGTTAGAGATTTGTAGCGAAAACGATTGTGAATTAATCAACATTTGTGGTACTGCACTTGCAAACGATTTTCAAAATTACAGTTTATATTATCAAATAGTTAACAAAACGACACAGAATATTGGTTGGATAAAGTTATGCGAGTGTTACGTTGAAGTCAATAATAATGTTTTGTTTACGTGGGATACGCATTCGTTGCCCAGCGGAAATTATAGCTTGAAACTAGAAGTCAAGGGCCAGAATCAAACCAGTGTAGATATTGCCTTTGTATCATTAAAGCAAGAAAACTATACTGAGAGATTATCTATCCATGCACCTAATGAAATTACTGAGTCAGAACAGTTTACCGTTTCTCTAAGAGATGCAGATGGTGTCTCTCAGAAAGCTTTATTTTTACTTACTTTTCCAAATGCTCTACCAAGAGTGAAATTTGGGATTTCACCAACTTTTAAGGCTCCTTTAATGTTAATCCAACGGATAGAAAGCATGAAAGGCAAACTCATAGTTTTTTGCCTATATGAAGGGTTTAATATCAGCAGCAAACCTATAACATTGTACAATGCAAAATAACCCAACCTGAAAACAATAGGGACAAAGTGTTTTTCCTTAATCACTCATTAGGTCTTCTCCGCCTCCAAATTGAAGCTGTATGGCGGTATAAAGATCTTCGATACCGAAGAAGTCTTCACCTGTAGGAAAAAGGATTGCATGACTTTCAAAATTTTGTATTACCCGCGATATATTTTCGCTCATCTCCCGATATACCGAACCTTCCTCACTTGCAACTGCATCATATAGCTCATCGGATTCTTTTGACCACCGTATTACCTGTTCTATTTCTTGTTCTGTAAGCATATCTGATTTACTTAGAATGTTTATCTGAGATTGATTTAACCTAAAATTAGTGGTTAGAGACAGTAGAAGTTGTGATACAAAACCAGATGCAGTTTTGGCTAAAGCATGATCAATCAAGTATGCTACAATAGATTTTTGTGGATTCAGGAATTTCATTATGTATTTTCCAGATTCTCTAAAAACAAACAACTCTAGCTGACCCGGGGTATCCATCAACACATAGTCAGTTTTGAATGAATCTATGCTTTCTTTTATGTCTGGTGTGCTGAGCGCTATCATGTCTGCACATGCTATCTGTGCACCATTAGGCCCAAGCCCATGACTGTCCATTACTTCTTTTAAAGATATCCAATCACGTATGTCTACATCAGGTTCATATGGGAGGTTTTCGGCGCCAGGATCTAGGTTTACTGTTATAGCATCTACTCCTCTAAGTTCAGTCCATCGCTTAAAGGAACTGGTCAATGTGGATTTTCCAGAACCGGCAGTACCTATAAAATATACGAATATTTCTTCCTTCATTTTACATTACATTTAACTTTTTCATATGTTTCATCCGTTTCTCAATAAGCTCTTCTGTGCCTATATCATGTCGGATAAAAATATGCTCACCTTGGACATGACTCAAAGCATCTTCACATATCTTCTCTGCATCAGCTAATGCATCTGCTATACCAACAACTGCCAACGACCGTGAAGAAGTAGTATAGACGAAATTGTCCTTCTTATTAACTGAAGCATAAAACAACTTTGATCCCGTATTTTTTATGCTCTTTTCATCAACAAGAACTTTTTCTCCCACCATACTATTTATACCATATCCTTCAGGGACTACATACTTACATACAGTAGACTTCCTGTTTAATCGCAGTTTCTTGTTACTTAGGCTGCCATCCAGCATAGCTGTGCATAATTCAATAAAATCTGTCTCTAAAAGTGGAAGCACATTCATAGCTTCAGGATCGCCCAAACGTGCATTGATTTCAATTATTTTTGGGCCTTCAGCTGTAATCATGAACTGTCCATATATCGGCCCGATATACTCACAATTTTCTTTGTTTAATGCTTCAATTATCTCCTGCAATATAGCAGCCGCCTCTTCATAACTACTCCGAGGTAAAAATGGTAACAATCCGTTGGCACAGGAATACGATCCCATGCCGCCAGTATTAGGCCCCTCATCTCCCGAAAACAATCGTTTATGATCCTGAACTGCGTGAAGTGGCAGTATGCTGTTTCCATCAGAAAACGCCTGCAATGTAAATTCCTCGCCAATGGCCTTTTCCTCTATCAACACTTTTGCTTTGCCGCC
>CAYLOF010000022.1:0-3416 GCA_964385215.1 uncultured Thermoplasmatales archaeon | reverse complement strand
CCACCACCAACCACCAATACATTCAAATCAATCAACCCCCACTTTTGAATACAATTCCAATATTTAACCTACTCTATTTTTCCAAAATCTTACTAACGGACAATAATGGCACAAATTCCACATTTAAATTTTTGATTTTTTCTCCAGCTCCGCTTTCTCTATCTACCACCACTAAGACTTTATCAACCTTTCCATGATTTTCATGAAGGATTTGTAAAGTTTTCACCACCGATCCGCCACTTGTTGTTACATCTTCTATGACTAAAACTTTTTTGTTTTTGACGCTGCCGCCTTCTATTTGTTTATTGGTTCCATGTCCCCTTTTGTCTTTTCTTACAATTACGTAAGGTATCTTTGTTTTTAAGGATAAAGCCACAACTAATGGTACCGCACCAAGTTCCATGCCTGCTATAAGGTCATAACCTTCAGTATGCTCGGCCATTGCCTCTGCAATTTTTTTCAATGTATTTGGATCAGTACTTGCATTTTTGATATCAATATAATAATCACTAACAGCACCGGATGTCAATACGAAATGTCCAAACTTTATTGCACCACAGTCTTTAAGGAGTTGTATAAGCTGTTCTGTTTTCATAATCTCTAATTGTAATGACAGTCCGTAATTTATAATTTTACATTAACAAAAGAATGTTTGGGATTTACCGAACAAAAACAAACAGTTTTTAAATAATGTAGGATTAAGTAGTATATAAGCATGCCAAAAGTTACGTTGGATCTGAATGCATTTAGAGCTCTTGCCTCAGATACAAGACTAGATATTTTAAAATCTCTTGATGGTAAAAAGTTAAGTTTAAAAGAGATCAGCGATGCCACAAATCTTAATAAGGCAACCCTACACGAACATTTATCAAAACTAAATGAAGCAGGCTTGGTGAAAAAGAAATCAAGAGAGGGGCATAAATGGGTGTATTATAAGCTTTCTTGGAAAGGCGAAAGCCTGTTGCATCCAGAGAACACGCGAATAGTGGTATTGTTTACTGCTACATTTGTCATACTGTGGGCAGGGATCATACAAGTCTTTCTGTACGCAAAGGAAGCAGCGACAAATATGCGAGACAATGCATATTATGCTGCAGAATCTTCAACCTTAGACAAAGGTGCCGGTATTGGAAACAATTCGGCCGTTCCACTTCCAGCAGAGGGAGTTAATTATCTTTCTGAAAACTCCATGCTTCCTTACATTGCCATCATCTGCTTTATAACTTTCACAATATTTTTATGTATATCTCTTTGGAGATTGTGGAAAAATAGAACACCAAAATTCTAATTAACCCTGAAGCAAACTAGGCATATGTTTTTGATTCTTTAATGAATTTAACTATTTTTAATATGTTCTACAATGTCATCATCTTCAATATAATCAAATAATGTTTTTTGCATCCGCATCACCAATTTTCCATAACACGTGAGGGATTATATGCTTTTCGATATGCGCACATCAAGTGTTTCTCTCCAATAACATTTTTTGTTTTTGAATATTCATTTGCAGCATGAGTTGAGCATCATCACTTTATCAAAAAGTTATTTTTACAAGAAAATTATATATACTATCAAACATAAATAAAAGTATGTTGTAATGCTTCTTTGTTGCACTATGCACTTTAGCTTTATAAAGCAAGGTAGGACGCAGACAAAATGTCAGAAAACAAACATCAAAAATCAGTTTCTCAAAAAGAGGAGGCGGTGAATAAATAAATGCCCGGAATGACCATGATTCTCATTGGTTTTGTAGCAGGACTGTTCACAATGACCATTGCAAGTTTCTATAAATGGTTTCTGGAAATCTGGAACGGTGGATTAACTTAGATCTTTAATAAAGATGTACAAAAGAAGTGTAATCCTATTCAAATAAATGATTAAAAAAAAGAAAAAGGAGAGATAGTCAGATACTATCTCAATTGTTTATTTTGGCATCTTTGGGATTACTCTTTCAATTTCTTCGGTTTTTCCAGCATCCCAGATTGCTCTAATTGCAAGAATGCCTGCAGCTGGTGCTGCGAATATTGCCAGATACTGTGTTATGCCTGTTAAATATGGTGCTAAACCTTGCCATTCTCCAAATGACCAGGTACTCGATAGTGCCCCAATCAAAACTAACGTCAATGCTCCTATCAAAAATGTTGGTACTTTTTCGTGCGTGATCGATCCCATTGCAAAGAAAGACAACAATCCAACTACGAAACCAAGTACTGCAAGAAGTCCTGCAACATATAAGTTAGCATCTGTATACCAACTGGCTCCAACGATTAGACCAACGATCACTGCAACCAAAATTCCGACTAGAAATAACCAGCTTCCTATCTTTTTTAATAATTCTTCCATTTTTCACCATCCTTCCTAGTTTGTTTTGTTATCTGAAAAAAATATAACCTCAATATTTAAAGCTTTAGTGTAAATAAACATGTAGGTGTATACGTAGGTAATTAAACAATGGATAGTTTTTCCCATATTTTGCATATATCTCATATGAATGATATTCTGTCAAAAAGTATGTTTTTACATTTTGATGTTTGTATTAGATACCATTATATAGTATGGATGGTAAAAATTAACACGATTGTACCAATCAGGATGAATTGATTATAAGGGACTGAATGTTTTAGATTCACCTCTTCTTGCATCTCAGTCCCTTGCCCTCCCTTTTATGCTTTCTAATCACATGTTTAGATGAACGTATAGATACATCTAGCGGTGAGGGTGATTTAGGGTAAACAATGCTGTTAAATTTCTGGGAAAAATTTAAATCTTTTAACTACATGTTATTAATAAGGTGGGACATGAAAACTATAATGATAGTTGATGATGAGGTAGATATGCTTAAAGAGGCGAAATCATTTTTAGAAAAAGATGATTTTGAAGTTGTCACCGCAACAAACAGCCGTGATGCACTGGAGCACATGGACGAAATTAATGAGGAAAATATCAATTTAATATTGGTGAACACGGTTACATTTTTGAATAACAAACCTGCTTTTTTTTCAATAAAACCGACATCTAAGATGAATATAAACACCAACAAAACGGAAGATTTTTTACAAAAACCTAAAAATTGCAATGTGGATTTTTTAGAACAATTACGTGATTTTGTAAGTAGAAAACTAGAGGAATGACGGAAACTTAGCGCCCATCATTAGTATTTCCTTACAGTATGGAAATACATTCCAACTGTTTGGGTCAGTAGAATTAGGGTAAAATTGAAGGGAAATTATGGATCGTGTACATCGCCAAAGCAACTAGGTGCTCCCTACAATATGAAGATAGGGGCAGTATGAGCATCAAACCAATAGGCAATAATGAACTGATGTTGAATCAACCTGGCAACGGCCCGTTCAAATAAAAATATAATTGAGGCTGACCAACAACCTCATTAACATTAATGAAACATAGATTTCAAT
>CAYLOF010000021.1:5622-13400 GCA_964385215.1 uncultured Thermoplasmatales archaeon | reverse complement strand
AGTAAGCGAACATAAGGAACTAAATACCTACAGATTAGGTAAAAGGAAAACTGTAATTTTTGATGATGTAGACATTCCCATACCTGTAGAAAGAAATGTTGATGGTGAAACAATACCAATGGGATACGTACTCAGAAAGGCCAACGAAAAAAATGTAGATGAAATCACTAGAGAAATTAGGAATATCCAGAAAGAAGACGTGGATGGAACAACTCAGGTTCTAGGAAAAAATCTTACAAAATTGGAAAAAATTATCCTGAATGCCCCTTTGTTCGCAAAAAAACTGGCCTTATTTGTTGTAAGAAAAAACGGTCTTTTCAAGAAGAAACACCTGGGAACAGTAGGAGTAACCGCAATTGGCATGATTGGAAAATTTCCTGGATGGGTAATTCCAATGGGTGGAGCAACTTCGGCAATCTTAGCCGTTGGCGGCATAAGAAAAAAACCAGGTGTGGTAAATGATGAAATAAAGATACGCGAATACCTTAGTTTAACAGTAACGGTTGACCATGATGTAGTTGATGGTGGACCTTTAGTCAGATTTGTTGAAAGATTAACTGAACTGATTGAAAATGCATATGGATTATCCAATGAATAGGGATTTTTAAAGAGATAGGATAAATGAGAAAAGGCATCAATTCAAAAATCTATTAAAAAAGGTTTAACTATAAAAAAAGGAAAAGAAGAAAAATTTAGGAGGGATATCCTCCTATTTTTAGACTTGGGTCGCCAAGAAGTGGCCATTGTTCAACAGTTTTACAATCTGTTTGATCATCCATGCCGGGGAATGTATCAAGATATTTACTTTGCGCGCCACCCCATACTTCACCAAGAATGTCTGCGCCTTCGTCATATGTTTTAAAGAATTGTACTATTTGGTATCCACCAAGAGCCTCAAGAGTGTCAGGTAAATCTATGCCATCGCCGTCAACATCGCTATGATTGCCTACTGCCCCATAGCCAAGTCCGGTATTCCCAAAACTTGCAATGCCTCCACCGTCTATTTTACGTACAATATGCCAGCCAAAACATTCAGCAAATGGCTGTCCATGCGTCCACGTATATGGTTTCTGAAGAATGGTTCCAAGCAGAGTGATGTTAAATTGACTGTTATGACATCCTCCAACAACTACTATTGGAAGCTTTTCACCATTATCCAATTTTGGGAAGGTATAGCAGCTTATACCTCCTGGAGTATCCTCCCAATTAAATTCACCTGGCCAATGAGTATTCCAGGAACCTGGATGACCATGCCCCTCAAACAACAGAAAACCGCTACCGCTTGATATCTCTCTTACGATGTTTTCAGAACTAGGTGTATGTTGAGGATCTGTGTCTCTATACGATGCATAAAGTTTTACTGGAGTAGATTCAGTCATATATTCATTGAAGACATATTCACACGCCACTTCTCCTTCATTATAATTGGTACCAGAATCATCATGAGAATCACCCCCAATACCGATCATTTTATTGAACCATTCTTGCCCATATGTGTTTGTCTCATAGTCAATGATCTTATTGGCCATAATTTTGACCTCCCATACATTTCTGCATGCCAATCTCCCAACATAAACATCAGGATAAAGATCAAGTATGTCTCTCTGGGCACCAAATTTCCAGTTGGCAAACAAGCCATCACTATCCCCATTTTTATCTAAATCCCAACTTGAAAAATTTCCCTCTGAATCATATATATCCGCATAGTAAAGATCACTGATGAATCCGGGATCATGGGTGCCTCCCATTTCCTTATTATTTGTATATCTTACTGGAAGATGCCAGTCCATAGTGCCTTGATTTGCATCATCTCGCGGAGTAGCCCACAAAGGCGAATTTAGACCACCAACAAGCATGACATATTTGATATCCCAAGTTTCTATCGCATCTTTGATGAAATGTTTTATCTGCTCGGGTTTATCCACGCCAGAATACTCATCATATATCTCGTAAAGTGTTTTGATTAATGTATTAACACCATGGTTGTTTTTATGTTCCATTAAGTTTTGCAGGCTGTTATCATACAATTTTGATGGCGTGATAATGACCAGATCATATGCCCCATTCCCAGATAACATAGGTTTTTCTGGTACGTGGTAATTAATTTTCAAATCAAGATTTTCAACATATGTTATCGTATTGGTTTTAGGACTGTACCTAACAGGAAAAGCCCTTATCGTAACGAAAGTTTTGTGCTCATTGTTTTCATCAAGCCCCCCTCCTGTGTAGTAGCTAAACCAACTATCCGGGAAGAGTTCATCAGAATTGTAAATGGTTTTGTCCATCTCATATTCTGGAACGTTTTTATCCATGCCCAATATAGCGCGCTTTGGAGCAGGTACAATTTTGTTAGACAAAACTATGTTTCTAACATTTCCCGTTTCACATTCAATATCAACAATTTTTGTTCCAAATGGAAAGGTTAAGGTTTTAGTGTAGATAGGTAACATCGGCTCACATGCATGATACAATCGCGCATTTGCACCATCTACACCTAATTCAACGTATGTTTCTCCCTCAATATTTTTTTCCATGACAACAGGATCTAGAAAATCTAACTTGAAATTTTCAGTTTCACCGGCTTCTTTTCCCATACCCATTGCAACAAGGCCGCTTAACAAAAGCATTCCTGCTACAAAAAATGGCAAGCTTTTCATTTTTCATATACCCCCTAAACTATACTATTAAATTCATATACTATATTCTATTTAAATATTTCCCAAACTATTCGTTTTGATGGTACATTAAAACACTGAAAGCGGAAAAATGCTCAAAAATACCAAAATAATTTTATATAATATTGATGCATAATATATTGCAGGGAAAAAATGAATACCAAAATAAATAGAAATTGTACAATGCTAGTGGCATCAATTGTCATCATGGCATTGATAACCATGCCTGTCCACAATGCAGGATTAAATGTAAATGATCATTTATATAAGGTACCTATGAAAATGGAAAACACAGGGACGGAATACTGGGCATTGCTTTTTGCAGTTGGTGTCTATCGCAATCACCCCAATCAAAACCGCCCATCTATGCTTGAGGCCGTAGACGATCTTTATGACGTACTTGTTGATTCTCCTGAATGGCAAGTAGATCATATCCATGTTGTAAAAGGCAGTCAAGCAACTGGTCAAAGACTCATCCATGAGTTATTATGGCTGATTCAGAATGAAGATAGAGATGATATGTCGCTTGTATATCTAACAACCCATGGCAGCCCTTTAAAGAATCAAAATGGTTTCCCTATTGACATTCCACCAAAAGATGAGGCGGACGGAGCAGATGAAATTCTGGTTATGTATGATGGATTTGAAACATGGTATTCATTCATATGGGACGATATGCTTAACTTTTTCTTAGGTATGTTGCAGTCAAAAGGAGTTTGTCTTATTGTAGATAGTTGCTTTAGTGGAGGATTTAATGATACCCCATTTAGAGGGATGGCTAAAAATTATGGTGTAGAATCATTTAACGAGGATCTGGCAGAGGAATTATCCGCACAAAATAGGATCGTCTTGATGTCCAGTGAAGAAGACACTGTTTCTTATGGCTCATATTTTTCATTTTATTTGATTGACGGATTTAATGGCTATGGAGATTTTTATGGAAACGGTGATGGTATTAATTCTGCAGAGGAATCTTTTGATTACGCGCAATATAAGGTAGATTCAATGGGTTACCAGCACCCTACAATACTTGATCTTTATCCTGGAGAATTCCAAGTGACTTCATAAAACATCACAGAAAATATCCTGCAAACAACTCTTTATTCAAATATCTGCTTTGATGCAGAATTTCACTTTTCTACCTGAATTCATAACATGTGCGGGATTCGCTTTTCATCAAAAAAACTCTAATGCCAACAGTGACAAAACATCATTTTTAGTACCAAACTAGAAATGCCTCTTTAGATGTAGCCACCAACCTTAAGGCTTGGATCACCCAAAAGGATAAACTCCTCGATTGTGAAAAAATCTTTTCCAACGTAGTTTATATAATCATTTTGTGCCTGCGTAAGCATTTCTCCCACCGTTACTCCTTCTTCATACGCTTTGAAGAAATGCACATTCATATACCCTGCACCACCATATACCCCATCTTCATCTACCATAGTGAAGGCCAATCTGGTGGCGCCTATTGTAGCTATTGCACCCCCACCATTTTCTTTTACAAAACTCCATCCAAAGCAAGGGTAGAAAATTGATGTATCATAATCCATTCCTGTAATAATGAGTAGGAGCTCAATTAACTTAGGGTAATACCCTGCTAAATCAGAAATGTTGAAATCAAGTTTTGCAGTGAGGCAAGCATCAAAAAAGACTATTGGTAACTTATCACCATTTCTTAATCCTTTGAGAAACGGCGTATAATAAATAATCAACCTACTATCCTGTTCTTCGTCAGGCCGATAAGTCCCCCACCCATGTTCAAATCCATGACCAGAATAACTAACAAACCCAGCACCTTTGGAAATTTGTGTGTTGAAGGTCAAGGCATTTAGATTGCTTTTAGATGTCCACAACATTATATGCTCAAAATCTGGCAGTTGCTCTGCAACCTTTGAATTTGTTATTTCACCCTCATAGATAAACGGTTCAGCGCCTTTGCATGGTGGAAAAGTGTCTCCACCGGCCAATACTATCTTTTTGAACCAAGATCCTCCATAAGTTTTCTCTTCATAGTTTATTATTTTGTCTACAACAACATCTACTTCGTTTCTATCTGTGCAAGCTAAACGACCCACATGGGCATCTGCATACAGATCAACATCATCAATATTATCATCGTACGATCTCTCTCCAAATTTATCGTTTCCATTTGCATCCCAACTACAAAACTGATATTCTGAGTCGTAAATGTCTCCATAATACAAATCTGATAGGATACTATATCCCCACCATGATGCATATGTTCTTCGTATAGGTAGTTTCTTGATATCTCCAACTAAAAGAACATATCTAACGTTCCATTCATCTATAGCATGTTTAACAAAATATTTGATTTTTTCAGCATTATCTCTCCCGGAAAGGCCGTTGTATATCTCCTCCAAAGTTACAAGATTTGTATTCATGCCATAATCATTTTTATGAGAGATCAACGGTTGTAAATTGTCAGCAAACTCTAAAGGAGAAATTATAACAAGATCAAAAACATCAAAGGACTCTATTTCAGTCTCGGGTTCTTCATAAGTTATGCATGAATCAATTTGCCCCGCATATTGAATAGATTTTTCTGAGGGAATATACCTAGCAGGGTATAGATGTAATGAAAGGAATAGCACTCGCTCATTATTTTTATTTAAACCAACTCCTGTATCGTAACTACCCCACTTGGAAGGGTACGGTTCAGAACTGCCATACACTTCTAAATCTAAAGTATCACCAACAGTAATGATTTTATTGTCAATTCTTTGTTTGGAAGGTACTGGCTTTATGTGTTTTTCAACAGCGATATTTTTTATTTGTGAAGAGGTGATTTTTACGTTTGTTATTTTTGTACCAATGGGGAGTTCGATGGTTTTTGAAAAAAATGGCATCATTGGTCTTCCTTCGTCAGTAATAAATGAATTTGTCTTATCTACAGCAATTTCTATAAATCCATCATCTCCAGATATTACTGGTTTTGAGAATCTTTGAGTGAACTCAATGATCTGGCCACATTTCGTCTCAGAAATATTGTTTGCTAGGGTGTTAGAAATACCTGGTATAATTCCTGTTCCAACAAGAAGTATGACTATTGCAACAGCAAAGCTTCCTTTATACTTCTTCATGTTTGCCCCCAAACAATTGTACCACACCATTACAATACATATCCTATTATAAAAATATATCCTTACAACTAATTTTCATCAGTGCCACATTCTTCACTGTTTACCACTGTTAAACACCAAAGATTTGAAGATATATTGCACAGATCGAAATGCTCAGTCCAATTTCAACTATGGGACAATGACAGTGAAATAGGAATAATCATACATCCAACTACCATAAAGCTTTAGATCACTTGCCCTTACGCGAAGAGTTACAGTATATGTACCAGGGGTTTGATAGAGGTGACTATCGCTTATGTCGAAACTATAGAATCCATCGCCGTAGCCCCACTTGTATTCGCCGATAGTATTTGGTGTGCCATTGATGTGGTACGCAAAGCTATTTGAGGCATCAACCAAAATTAGCATACTATTACCATGATGCGAGATATCCCCATCGGCTTCTAAACCTGCCCATGGATCAAAGTGTACAAAGCCAACAATTTTTTCACCAGACCCATCAGCGATTCTGCCGGTTATTGGATCATAATTATCTCCGCTTGGTGGACTTCTTGGCCCATCAGGCGCACTCCACCAATTAAAAGTTGCATTAGCCATGTCGCTTACTTGATTCCAAATACCAATGTTGTCACCGCACTCTACACCAATAAAGTTGTAGTGTATCTCAATATTTTCTGGTTCACACCCACCAGACCCTGTTACAACTATTCCAATCTTTTCAATAGTGTGGTATGCCCATTCTATGTGGTTATATACAATTGTGCAACAGTTTGAACATCCATCATATTTTATTCCAATATCAAAGTCAATTATTGTATTATTTGATACAACACTTTCAAGATATCCCTCTACCTCTACTTCTGCATAATCATCATCAGTAACATTGTAACCAAACGGTGGATAACCTGTTGCCACGACAGTGTTATTTAATACACCAAGATGCCATCCACATCCTACATTATGATACAAAATTCCAGTGGAATTTGGTATAAAACTATCAACTATCTCAAAACCATCAACTACGACGCTAATAGTATCATTTCCACTTACATCATTGCCAGATAACGTTCCACCATACGCAAATATTATTGGAGCCCATGAGCCAACAAATCCGTTAATTGTATAATATTCAAGACTTGGCGGAGCATTTATCGTTACCCCAGATTCTGCAAGGAGAGATAAACTCTTATTGATTAAAATTTGTTCCATGTAAACACCTTCTCGAACATGTACAGTTCCACAGTTACAGACTACGTTTACTCCGTCTTGTATTGTTCTGAATGTATTATACTGCCAAATCAGAGAACTGTCAAACAGATTAACATCACTCTGAGATGTCCAACTATCATCAACCCAAACTTCACATGAAGCAATTTCATCAATATTGGCTATGAGATTAATTGTAGCAGAACCACCGTTTGCTGCTAACGGACCAACGTTATCCCATGTTATAACTACACTACTAACATTATCCGGGCTTGGCAAGGCATTTACATAGCTCATACCTGTTGGAAGTGTATCAACTACTTTAACAGGATCAAGAATGCAATTACCCGTGTTTTCCACAGTTATAGTGAAATTTACAGTGGTGCCAGGTTCACCCTGTGTTGGATCGACTGTCTTAGTTACTTCAATGTCTGAACAGATGCATTCTACCTCCGCCCAGTCGCTGTCTGAGACAGTAGCGCCGAAGGAGTCCTTACCTTCAGCTGTTGCAGTATTGTTGATATCATCACAAATTGTACTATAATAGAAAATCATCGACTCTTCATCATCTAAACTAAATGGTCCGTAACTCCGTCCATTGGTATCATTTACCCATACATTGGTAAGCTGATCATCACCAGTGTTTTCAACAACAATCTTCCAATATACCGTACTGCCACAACTGATAACTTTATGGTCAAACCATGAACAGTTGTCATCACTAACAAACTTCTCAAGTTCAATGTCTGAACAGATGCATTCTACCTCCGCCCAGTCGCTGTCTGAGACAGTA
>CAYLOF010000021.1:4892-5522 GCA_964385215.1 uncultured Thermoplasmatales archaeon | reverse complement strand
CTGATAACTTTATGGTCAAACCATGAACAGTTGTCATCACTAACAAACTTCTCAATCTCTATATCATAATTCGGTGGAGTCGGTATCAGCACTTCAATTATTGTATATTGAAATTCTTGACTTCGAATGATAGGATTAACCATTGGATTGCAGATAACCGCAATAGTTTCGTTTGGTCCTGGGACAAAATTAGTGCCATTTGCTATTGCAGAATTTATCATGGCTTGGGCACTCGAAGTTGAATCTGGTGGAGACCACGGTCCAAAATTAACTAAATGCCATATGGCTACTTGAATATCCCAATAATCGCCCTGTTTATTGTTAAGTACATAATTTACTTTGCTCCAGTTTTCATGGTCAAGATATTCTGGCGGACAATAAGTAGAATTTAAAGTTATGTCAATTGATGTATTTTCAGTCATTGGAACACCATATTCAACGCACCATCCAAGGTATGTATCATTTGTAACATTTTCATTTGGGGGCACATCACTAATAGTTGTTTTGAAATAACTATCATCATAACTCAAATAAGTCCCCATAGTTACTGGATCTTCAGGCAGCCCAATAATACAATCATCATCGTCGTCACCATACTCATCATCATCGTCGTCACCATACTCATCATCA
>CAYLOF010000021.1:0-4792 GCA_964385215.1 uncultured Thermoplasmatales archaeon | reverse complement strand
ATCATCATCGTCGTCACCATACTCATCATCATCGTCGTCACCATACTCATCATCACCTGCATTGTCATCAAATCCTCCATCAGAAGTACCGTTATTACTATAGTCGCCATCGACGTCCGTCTCATTTTCTGCATCTGCTTTTTCATTATCTGCAGATGCATTTTCTCCTGATTCATTTTCCTCATACTGATGGATAGAATCAATACTTCCAACCTGTAAAATCGCAACAGATGCGAAAATCAACATCGCTAGAATTGCTAAAAGAATCAAAACAAATGTTTTGTTTTTTCGATTCTTTTTATCTGCATTTTTATCTAACACTTTCATTTTTTTATTAAAGATATTTGCATGAGGCATATTATTCAATCCTTTAAATTTAAATATATTATTATGCTTAATAATATATAAACATACCTCTACAATTGTGTTCGAAAAAACTTACAATGATTCTTGTAGCCGTGCTTTAAACTTCAAAAACATTTTTTTGTCGCTGTCACCCAACAACCACAAAAGATAGCAGATGCCGGGCGCAGTTGCAGAACCGTCCTATAAGCAGCAGAGGAGTAGAAATACAACTAATATCGCGACATGTATTTGACACCACGGTTGTCCTCTTTTCATTTCTTGACATTACGTCTGTTCGATCGAAGAGGGACTCTAAATTGGCATCAATATTTTGCCTTGAACTTGCTTCTCCAATCATCATATCATGGAGATCTTCGAATCAAGGCATGATATATATTAAAACAATACTAATATGGGTTTCGGTGGGGGGTTTTCTCTTCTATCTATACTTGTTTATCTCCTTTTTAAGAAAAACTGCTTTATTTCTAGAAACATCTGCAAAATTTTCATCATCTCCTGCAAAGATTATTCCACGAGATGAATTAATTATCGCCATTTCACCTTCTTTATTTGTCCCATGTTTTACCGTCTTTTTAACATCTCCGCCTTGTTTACCAATACCCGGTATCAGCAGAGGCATCTCTCCACCAAGAATACTACGTATTACCTTTAGTTCATCCGGATATGTAGCACCCACCACAGCCCCGCAATTGCTATAATCATCCCATTCCTTTATTTTTTTAGCAACCATTTGATATAGTGGTGTTTTTGAAACAGTAAGATCTTGGAAATCAGCAGCAGAGGAATTTGACGTTCTACAGAGAATGAAGCTGCATTTGTTCTTATATTTCAAAAAGGGCATAATTCCATCCTTTCCAAGATACGGATTAACTGTTGTTGCATCTGCCCCCAATATTTCAAATACTGACTGGGCATATTTGAGAGCTGTATTTCCAATATCATTTCGTTTTCCATCGAGTATTGCCACAACATTTCTTGGAATGTGTCGTAAAGTTTTTTCCAGCAAATCAAAACCTTCTTTTCCTAGAGCTTCATAGAATGCCATATTCAGTTTGTACGCACAAACAATATCCTTTGTGGAATCTATAATCGATTTATTAAAATCAAAAAATGGATCCTTGCTTGCTTCGAATAGAAATTTCGGCATCTTTTCTTTGTCAATATCAAGTCCCACACACAATAAGCTGTCATTCTCGTGAACAATGCCTGACAATTTTTCTCTGAAATTCATACAATACCGGCAGCTAATAGAATTATACATATAAAAAGATGATTTTTCCAGTTAGCTATTTAATACAATATGGAATACGAAATCTCGCATGAAGGTAATATATGGAATTTGCTCATGGGGCCTTGGCCATGCAACGCGATCTCTACCAGTGATGAGAAAACTTGCGGATGAAAACAATGACCTAACCATCATATCTAATGGTAGATCATTAGAGTTACTAAAAAGAGAACTTGGAGAAAACATAGAATATGTTGATATGCCCGATTACCCAATGTTGCTATCAGAAAACTCACGACAATTCATGGCAAAAAGTATGATATATTGGCCATTGTTCATAAGGAAAATGCAGTCAGGCCTTAGCCAACTAACAAAAATGTTGAAAACGAGAAAATGCGACCTTATAATTTCAGACGGGCGATATGATATCTACAGTAAAAAAATTCCCTCATTTTTTATCTCTCATCAGATGCGGATAATGAATCCACTTCGCATACATATGTTGGAAACAGGTAGTGAAATTTTTAATTTATTTTTCTTTAAACGTTTTCGAGGAGTGATCGTACCAGATTATAATGAGGATGATTTATCAGGCGATCTGTCGCATAATCTGAAGAAAATTGATGAGAAAAAGATACACTATGTTGGTGCTTTATCGGATTTCAAAAAGAAAGAAACAAAAAAAGATATCGACTATCTGATATCTATATCTGGACCAGAGCCACAAAGAACAATGCTTGAAAAAAAACTTCTATCACAGGTTGACCAATTAGAGGGAAATGTTGTTATGACGTTAGGAAAAACAGAAGGAGCAGGAAACATCAGTAGAGAGAACATTAAAGTGTATTCATTTCTCACAAAGGAAAAAAGAGAGGATTTCCTGAATCGGACAAAACTTGTTGTTTCTAGGAGCGGCTACTCCACAATAATGGATCTGGCATTAACCGGTACAAAGGCATTGATGACTCCAACGCCCGGGCAAATAGAGCAAGAGTATTTATCACAATATCATAATGAAAAAGGCACATTTCATTCTGTCAATCAAAATAATATAAATCTTGCAACTGATGTTAAAAAAGCAAAAGAGACAACTGGAATCAAAAGGGACTGCAGTGTTGAAAAGACTGTTGAAAACATTATAAACGTAATTCATTCGGATGAAAAAAGCCCATTTAAGTAGATTGTTTTATTAAGTTTAAAGATATGCACAGAGTGAAAACAACGTGGGAAGATGAGACAAAAATTTATTTCAAAACTCAGAGCACTTGCAAATAATTGGGCATTTTGGTTAATTCTAATCACAGGAGTCGCAATATTTATACGATTACTTCCTGCTCTGTTGAATGCTGCATGGGGCTGCGATTTTGGGATATATTATGGCCTTACAAATTCCTTTGTAGAAAACAAGGCATTATTTAATCAATATGATGGGTGGGGAAGTACATATCAATACTTCCCAGTATTATATGCAATAACAGGCATAGCCCATTGGGCAACAGGTATTGAGGTACTGTCAATCCTGCCAAAACTTGCTCCAATTTTTGGTGGGCTAACCATCGCAATATTATATTTTATTGTGTTTGAATTGATGAAAAACAGGCGTATTGCTCTTCTTTCTGCAGCATTCCTTGCTGTAGCAACATTTCATGTGTATCAAACAAGTCATGCAGCCCCCCTTACTATTGGACATTTCTTTATGCTGCTATCAATGTATTTTTTCATTAGATATATCAAAAAGAAGGAATTCATAGTTCCATTACTTGCATCTACATTTCTTCTGATTTTATCACACCATTTTACCACATACTTCTACATTATTAGCATCACCTTCATACTGTTTGCTAGCATAGCATCAAAACAATCCACTAAAAAAACCAATTTGCATATTCTTGCATATGTTTCTCTTGTCTCAGCCCTTGCTTTTGGGTACTGGGCTTTTGTTGCAAAACCTGTTTTTTACAGTTTTATGCAAGGCAATATGTTCCTACCCTCATATCAAATAATTCTACTATATTATGTCTTTCTCTACGGTGGGTCCTTAGCTTTTCTAACGAAGAAAAAACATGCGGAAAAACTCTTTTCCCTCCCTCAATTTGGAATGATCTCTCGTAAGACAAAAATAATCGTCTTTTTCATCACATTATTGGCATTATCCTCGTATGCTGTCATAATGGGCGTCCCCGGAATCTATATCGAAATCACGCCACTTGCCCTCCTATACTCAATACCAATGTTATTACTTGTCAGTTTGTCTTTAGCTGGTTTTTCAGATTTGAAGAAAACAAATGGTGGAATATTCATTAGGGGATGGAGTATAGCACTTTTGTTATCATTTTTATATTCATTAGTCTCCGCTAACTTCTTCCCGGATAGGCATTTAGAATATTTGATTGTCCCACTTTGCATTCCAGCAGCAATCGTCGTAAAAGAGATGTTGGAAGGACGCAAGAAACAAGACATAAAGAAAGCGTCTCTCCGACTAGTCCTGCCTGTATTAAAACACCCACATATTAACGTAATGGCAGTAATAGTTGTTGGCATTATGTGCGTTTCCAATATAATGGTGGCATACCCAACAATCGATGCGCTAAATTCCATTGATGAACGAGTTTCGCAACCTTGCATCAACACATTTGAATGGATGGAAGGCAATATAAGTAACGTTAGTGTTGTTGCATCAGATCATAGACTGTCAATGATCCTGTGGGCAGAAGGTTTTGACATAACTTACGGGGAAACAAATCATACATGGACTGCGGAGAATGTAACTGTGTGTTTCTCTGAATTAAGGAAATTAAACGTTACCCACATCGTAATAGATGATATCATGAGAGAAACGGTGATCAACATAGATGTTGGGAAATATTATCATATGAGTAATGAATCATATGAAAAGTTTATCTCAGAGCCTTTTGAATTGATCTACAGAAATGCAACAGTAAACAACATTGGAGAAGAGTTGCACTGGGTAGAAGTATATAAGGTTAACAAAAGCTATTTTGACAATATATGATTAATAAAATGGATCAAGGACTGTGTAATGAAAGTAAATTTTATTGTAGAGGATAACGGGCCACTGAAATATCTTGGTTGTGCCACTGCAGCAAAGAATTTGTTTCATGAATTATCAAAAAAAATTGACGTGAGTTGGAATGATAAATCGTTTGATTATGATGTGGCACATTTCCACACATTTGG
>CAYLOF010000020.1:0-13450 GCA_964385215.1 uncultured Thermoplasmatales archaeon | reverse complement strand
ATGATGTTTTTAGAAAAATGAAACGCAGTAAAACTCATCTTGCATTACTTCTGGACAAATATGGCAAAACCGTTGGTTTGGTAAGCATGGAAGATCTAATCGAGGAGATCTTTGGAGAGATCTCAGATGAACATGATTAATCCTGCAGCCTACAAGTAGGGAAAATAATGGGCCACGCCAGCCGAAATTGATAAGTCAACAGGGAAGATTTTGTTTTCGGAAAATCCCACCTTTTACCTATCTTGCCCTGTCTGCGAAATTTGGGTTTTAAAATCTGTCATCTGAACAATTTTCAATATCTGTCCCTTTAGTAAAAAGTACCTACCAATTATTTGGGAGTATTTATCCATAATTAACATATTTGACAGGAAGGCATATATATTAATTCGGCATATATATTATATTAAGGTGGCATTAATATGGTTCAAGCTATTATAAATATTAAAAAAGAGACTAACAGAGTGTTAAACATTCTCAAAGCAAAGTATGGACTTACAAATAAGAGTCAAGCGATTGATCGTATGGCTCAAGAATACGAACAAGACGTTCTTGAACCTGAACTTAGACCAGAATATATTGAAAAAGCTAAAGAAATAATGAAGGAAAAACCGGTTAAAGTTGGAACTCCAAAAGATTTTAGAAAAATGATGGATTTGAAGTAGAAATGTATGATTTATACATTAGGCCATCGTTAAAAAAGAAATTGATAAAACTGGGAGCAAAGAACCCTAAACAAGCAGAGATTATTGTGAAGAAATCTGAAGAAATCGTTATCGATCCTAACAGGTATAAGAGTCTCAAGGCACCATTAAGTAATTGGAAAAGAGTTCATATTGATGGACATTTTGTTTTAACTTTTTCAATTGATGAGGATACAAAGACTGTAATTTTAGAGGATTATAATCATCATAAAAAAATATATAAATACTAATAAATGCAAAATGAAGTAGTACTTTTTGTAAAAAGGATTTTCAGATAGACTTGGTGTTTCTCTAAATATTATTGGGCGGAATGGTTTTTTGTTTATCAATTCTAAAAAGTATATACTTTGCATAGTTATTTAGTGCTCTTTTTACCTCTTTTTTATGCTTTGTTGTTACTCCACTTAACTCGATAATATTTAAAAATTCCTCGATAGAATTAGGTGTGATTCTTAAGGATGGGCCAAGCCGAACTTGTATAAGCCAACAGGAGGGATTTTGTTTTCATAAAATCGCACTTTTCACCCATCTAATCCTTTTAATTTTCTGTAGCATAATATATTTTCAAAATAAGCGGCTTTTCCATTCTCAAAATTTGCTGTATTAGATGGAGGTCAGTGGTTTGAAGCTCCCTCTTTATTGTAATTATTTTTTATCTTTCCAACGTCCATTAATACCCATCTGGAGGAGATGCCTGAACTTTAGAAGACTAACCAGTACCTGCATTAGCAATTTTTATATCATAAGATTACAAATTACCAAAAATTATAAGTAATATCATGCATATACACATATACATGAAATTACATGAGGACATGTAAATGGTAAGAATGACGTTTTCAATACCAGATGATTTAAAAAAGAAACTTGATCAACAACCTGATATAAATTGGTCAGAAATCTTCAAACAAGGACTAAAGGATAAACTGGAAATGTTTGAAAAACTACATGCAAAAGGGGTATTATGAAATGGCATGTATTACTATCTCCATGGCGAAATCATTCAAAGAAAGGCTATCAAGATTTTCTTGGGTTAACTGGTCTGAAATTGGTAGAGAAGAGGTTCTAAAAAGATATATATTTGAAAAATATTTAAAAACAGGAAAACTTGCAAAAGAAGAAAACGAATTCTGTAAAAAAATCGACTGGCATCCTGTAGATGAACTTCCCCTAAAAAAAGAATTTATTAAGGAACTACAGAAAGTACAAAAAAATTCATATTCAAAAAAAGTCCATTCAAAAGATATTAATCAATGGTTTGAAGAATTATGAACTTTCAAGTAATTTTTTCAGATGACCTTAAAAAGAATTTATCAAATCTTAAAAGAAAAGATAAAATCATGTACAATGCGATTAAGAAGAAAATCATGCAAATTTCTTCATCTGATAAAAACTCAATTCAACATTTTAAAAACCTAAAAAGTCCGATGAGCGATTTTAAAAGAGTTCATATGGGCAGTTTTGTACTGATTTTTAGAATTGAAGATAATATTATCCTCTTTGAAAAATTTGAGCATCATGATGCTGTTTATGAGAAACGATAAAACAAAATTCCTTCAAATTTTTCCTTATTTGATAAAAACTGTTGATACCCATTAGATGGGCCAAGCCGAACTTGTATAAGCCAACAGGAGGGATTTTGTTCAAGGAAATTCCACTTTTCACCTATCTTGCTTTTCGAACGGGCAATCAGATCTTACTTACTAAAACCTTTCTTTTCTTTTTCTGTTTTTAGACAATTTTTTGGTTTCGTTGGATTGACAAGCTCGTTTTTGAAAGTAATTTTTTTGGGAAGTAGAACGTAGTATGGCAATCTATTCTTATTCCCGTTTAAACTGTTATGAGCAATGCCCACGTAAGTATAAATTCCAATATATCGACAAGATTAAAACTGAGATGAAGGAAACTATCGAATTGTTCCTTGGGAAAAGAGTTCATGAAACTCTGAGGAAGTTATATTGGGACATGTGGCATCAAAAGATGAACTCATTGGGAGAATTGTTGTTTTTTCTACGAGAGGAATGGTTGAATAATTGGGATGAATCAATTGTGATTGTAAAGAAGGAATATAGTCGGGAAGATTATCTAAATATGGCTGAGCAGTATATTAGTGACTACTACAGCCGATATAAACCGTTTAATTGCGGAAGAACACTAGCAATTGAAAAACGTATTTCTATAAATCTTGACGATTTAGGTAAATACAAACTAATGTGTTATATTGACAGGATCACAAAAACAAATTATGGATACTATCAAATCCATGATTATAAAACATCATCTCATTTACCAACAACAAGGAGGATCCAGATGGATAGACAACTTGCACTCTATGCAATGATTGTAAAGCTAAAGTATCCATATATTAAGAATATACGGTTGATCTGACATTTTTTAAAATTCAACAAGGAGATTGTTTCAACAAGAACTGATGAGGAACTTGAGCAGCTGAAAGAAAATACTGTTCATCTGATTGATGCTATCGAGGACGCTGAACGTTTTTCTGCAAGTCCCTCTCGGCTGTGCAACTGGTGCAAATTTAAAACTATATGCAAATAGTAACACTATCTTCACCTGATAAAAGAAGGGATTGAGGTAGACTCCCCTAATATTTCCGGCATTATAATATTGGCAAAGATTGGTAACATCATTTATCTAGGGTGGAGCTTGATGAAAACAGTAATGGATGTCTCTAAATATCAAACGCCTAATGAAGATCGGTTGTTAAATCACAGCATCCCTCTTTTTCTCATCACATAAAATACTAAAATACTTCCAAAAACAATAATTAACAAAACAGCAAATTGGAAATGATTTCCTTCTTCTCCGCTATATATATCGGAAACTGTTTTTCTTTTAATATCAACAGTATAAGTTGTAGAAGATGTTATTTCTCCATCGGTTGCCTCAACCTTAATAGTATATTTGCCAGGCATCCTCCAACAATGAGAACTCTGATAAGTTGATCCATTAGAAAGATAACTACTAGCGTTTTTTGTATGATCGTCCCAATCAACAGTATATTTGATGGTGTCATTGTCAGGATCAGTTGAAGATATTGAATATGTATAAACTTTGTCTACATGCCCTGATTTATTTCCTTCAATGATGGGTTCTGTTGGGGCTCTGTTTTTCATTGCGATTGAAACGGTTGTTGTATCATTATCAAATTTTCCTCCACTATCCTTAACAGTTAAAATAACTTTGTAGTTACCTGGATTTATATACACATGTGAAGAATAATCTCCATATCCATAGGATCCATCACCGAAACTCCAATTATATATCATAAGTAGTCCATCACTATCGCTACTTTGATATCCATCAAAATAAATCCTTTCATCAACCATTCCTTCATATGGGCCACCTGCATCCGCAGTTGGAGGCTTATTTTCATACCAAATAACACCATCTGCTCTTTTTAAAGATCCAATAGATGTTGCATTGAATTGATAGTATCCACCATCTACTTTTAATTTAACGTTTTGATTCCAGTACGCTGCCCAAATGAGCTCCGAACAATACCAATGATCTGCATATTCATCAGACGTATCCTTTGGATTCGGATTTGCGCCCCAAGGGGCTATTTGATAGGGTTTTCGCAATTGTGTTTTAGCCCACTGAACTGCATCATTGCGTATTTCTTGATTTGTTTCAACATATGCATAGGTTATGTTTGTCGCCCAGAGCTGTATTTTCCACAGAGGGCTGATAACTACACCAAGCCAATTTAGTTGTAGAGGTCTTATTCGATAGGGACAAGCTTCAATGAATCTATTATTTCCAATATACATTGCACAATGATCATTAGAAAAACCATATATCCCACTAAACAACGCAAATCCAAGTTGTTCAGTTATTTCAGCAATTTTAGGTTTAATATCGCAAAAGAGAATATCACCAACTTGAAGATATGAAGGAACCCTACATTTGTCATCACCAGTAGAAATTTGTGTTTCCAACCCCCAGCTTAGAGGAGAACAAATACTACAAAGTAATATGAGAATAACAAAAGGAATAACCCATGTAATTCTAAACCCTCTATCAATCATATGACCTTATGTTCCCCCCTTAACTTTTAGATTTGATATATTATATTTGACTATAAATCTTTTGTAGAAAACTGCGAGACCAATAATATGACAAAAGTTAAATATTAAATTGCTTATGCATATGTTGGAGGGCTATCTTTAATGCGGAGGAAAAATCTGAAAAAAAGCATTGTTTTATTGGGAATGAGTATGTTCTTACTTCTTCAACCAAGCCTCCCCTTAGGGCATCCCCTTACACCAAATGAAAATACAACTACTCCTTCTCCCTTATTTAGCTTTAATTCCTATATAGATATTGAGTTTGATGCAACAGCTTTAAATGAACCTCTTATCATTAATCAAAGCATTACTGTACCCTTAATCATCAGATATTGGACTGATCTTTCTGATGATTTCTTATGGTTCCTTCCAAAAGGATTGCGAAATCTTATTCTATTTAACCAATGGGACGCCCCTATTCAAACCATTGAATTATCATTACAGTCTGTACCATCATGGGCAGATATCTCACTTTCTACGTCCCATCTGCCAGTCCATATACCCATGCGGTCTGAAGAATGCGAGGTGAAAACCACTCTTTTTATCACTCCTCACACTAATGCTCCAAGTCAATCATATAGGATTTCTCTTAAAATTTCCTGTGATTCTATCGGATTATTGAATGCAAATGAAATTTCAGAAAATCTTGTGTTCACTCCATCGTTTAATCCATCAATTGATATCATGGTTGATGATCAAGTTATCCGCATAGCACCAACACATGCCACAAATATCGCTATTGATATAATAAGTCATTGCAACAATGATGCCCGAGTAACCACTCAGTTACAAACAATACTTAACCAATGGAGTCCAACAATTAATCCACCATTCATTGATATCTCTCCTGGAGACATTGAATCGTTTACGTTTAGTGTTATTCCTCCAGATGACTTTACGGGATTTCAAACAGTCTTATTGACATTTACGGTGAAAATCTTTCCTTTTAGAGAGGATTCACCAACAATAGAATATCCATTATATCTAATATTTTATAATTGATATAAAATAGTTCCATAAAAAATACTTAAAAATTCAATCAAAAAGGAGATAAAAACATATGAACAAAGTCCTAAAAAATTATGTCATCATAGGAATTCTCATCCTAATTCTTTCACCGGTATCAGCAATAGCAACACCGCAAAACACAATCAATAAACAAATACAATCTCCCACTGAACGTTTTTCTTCCTACATCCATCTTAATTGTGATGCGACAGCGTTAAACCAAGAACTACCCATTGATCAAACTGTTTCTGTTCCACTAACGATTTCATATATGACAGATATCCCCTCTCATTTTCTCCGGTTTTTTCCCTGGCAGATACGCAATTATATTCTCTTTGGAAGCGTTATTGGACCAATGCAAGATATCAGTCTTGAAATCATAAATGAACCCAGTTGGGCAGATATAACACTAAGTATGGACGCAGTTTCGGTAAATATTCCATTTTATGGAGTTAAAGAAATACTTCAAACAAGCATTCTCATTTCTCTATATTCAACAGCCCCTGCATGCCCTTACACCTTCAAAGTGAAAGCTAGCTGTGAGAGTATTGGATTGCTGTCAGGATGTGAATCCACGATATCGATTACGTTTACCACTGGATGGGTTCCTAGGATTGAAATTTCAGCTGAGAATCCAATTATTACCGCTCCAGCTGGATCTCTTGTAAATGCAAAAATCAATATCACTAACACTGGAAACAGCGAATCACTCGTTATTGGAACCATACACTCTGGGAGTTTTATGGATGGCTGGGGTCTTTGCCTAGAACCTTCTTACCTACTAATAAGACAGGATGAAACAAAACATATTACATTCCATATTGGGATCCCATCTGATTGTACTAATTGCATGAACTCAATTCAGCTTGATTTCATCGCAATGAGCCCCTATCATAGGGACATAACAGCAGGACCATACAGTCTGTATTTTAGAGTTCATGGAGTTAAACCGTGAAACTTTTGATGTGCCTTATTTTTTTGTTATTAGGAATCTACTTCTTCAAGTGAATACAAATAATAAACATAGGAAACGGCAATTTCAAAATCGTTTCCATTATCTTTTATATATTTGAAAAGCCTCCATATCCGTTCACCGGTTTCAACGATGACAGTTATATCAAAGGCTGCCTCGTTTTTGTCTTTTATAAGATCGTCGATTATATCCTCTGCCTCATATCTATCTTTTGCATCGACAAAGCCATCGGCTGGCATATCGTTGATGGCAAAAGAAAAGGTGAAATTGCCGTTTCCTTTAGATGATTCAGAAATAGACTCGTTGTTATATGTGATTTCTGCTGAAAGAATGTCTAATCCTTTTTTAACCAAAAATCCGTAGGTAACGTCATCCTCCCAGTTGATCTGTACTTCCACGTTTGTGAGAACAGTCCCCATGGCTGTGACAACAGTGAACGTATCTTCATATGGTGTTTTTTTGCTTGCAAATAAACCAAAGAGTTCTTCACCATCCTGTTTACTCCAAGTATATTTATAGGTTTTATACATTGATTCTATTGATTCCAAAGAAGCATTTATCCATTTTGTCGTATTTTCAATAATACCCAAATTTGTAAATTCTTTGTAATAATAATCAGGATGGATAATGTGAATAGAACCATTTCCTGCAGAAGCACCGATTTTGTAATACCCATCATAATCTGAATATGTAATGTTTTCATAGTTCATACCCACCTCATTTTCCCATGAAATCAGAACGGATGCATCCTCTACAGCATTACCTGTTTCCTGATCCTTAATATATCCGCAAATGTGTGAATTCTCTTCTGGAATTTTTTGTAATGAAATATTTCTCCAAATGGTTTCATTCCAGTCCACCCAAAACATATTTGAGCTGGAAAAATCTGAGAATGCTAGATGCCCTTCAGCAAAAGCACTTATGCCCCCTATAAATCCATAGGCAATATCACATTCATAATATCCTAATGAGTTTGTCCAGGTAAAATTGACGTCAATATCTTCGTTACCATTTATCCAGAACTGCATAACAGTTGCATTTTCTATGGGTTTATCTGTGTTTTTTTCAGTTATGTATCCGCAGAGACGAGAGGATTCTGGAACTCGACCGTATCTTAAAGAAATATTAACCCACGCAGTATCATCAGCAGTTGCATTCATTGTTGAATAATTCATATAGTACAGATTGGCTCTTGCTAAGATGTATAAATATTGATTTGCAGGTAATTGTAATATATAAAAACCAGATGCATCTGTTGTAGTATAAGAGATATTTAATCCTAAATAGTATGAATAAGCATAGGAACTAAAAACCGTTGCATTGTTCAATGGCTCTTGTGTTCCCTCATCGTAAATAAATCCCTTTACGGTAATTATATCTGTTTCATCTGAATCCAAATGGTTAACCATAACATTTGAAAAAAATGGAATTGATCGAGTTTTATTAATATCTTCAGTTTCAAAAATGGTTTTAGCGCTAGCATGAAGTGTGTTTTCTATATTGTTTTCTAGTTGATTGGAATGTATATACAGCGCATATGGATCTTTTTGATATGGAAATGCCAAATAGGGTGCTGCACTAGTTGTCACGATGAGTATTGTTAATATACAAAAAAAGATGTTTTTATGTTTCTTACTCATTTTCTTCCTCCCATTGTAAAGAATATGTTCTTTTCTTTATTAAATATTTCTCATAAAAAACTGCTGGATGAATTTCTTTTGTGTTTAGGTAAGTTTCTATGGAGAAACAGTTTTCTTATGAAAGAAAGAATCCTTTGTCAGTTCACTAGTTGGACCGTCAAAGGTTAACCAGGTAATATGCTCACCATATTCCTTTCCAAAATAACTTGTTTCAACGTCTTCTATGAGCAATATGTTTGATCCGTCTTGCACGTAATAATCTGTGATAACGTAGACATTAATTTTTGTATTCCCCTGGTTTATACTCGTGAGTTGTAATGGATAAAATAACGTGCCTGGTTGAAACGTGATCTGTAATGGAGTTGCAATGCCTTTCTGTAATTCGTTTATAGCTTGATTAATCTCAGTTTCCGTAGTGTATCGATTGGTAAGATTAATTCGATTGACAACAAAATACACATTTGATCTGTTACAATAGTCTTGGACAACTGAAGTAGTATTGGTTGAAACAAAATAACTATGATTATGTAGCCACGAAAAGAGATCTGTAACTATTCTTTTATGCAAAAAAATCAGTCACCATTGGAGATACATTTGTATGTGGAAGAACGAGAGGATTTCAAATATTGGATGAAAATTAAAAAACTTAACTAACATTCCTTTGATATGCAATTGTTCTTGAAAAAAGATATTTCTATAATAATTCACAAATGATACAGTGATCTAATTACTTCTGGTGTTTTATGAAATTTTTATTTAATATCCACCAATTTTCAAACTTGGATCTCCAAGAAGTATAAATTCAGATATTGTTAATAAATCATAAGGATTTTCATCAATAAAAGAAATTTGAGCATTCATCAACATTTCACCAAGCGTTATATCATTATTATAAGCTTTAAAAAAATCAATTAATAATTCGCCTGCACCTGAAGTTGAAGTACTATATGCAATTCTAGTAGATCCAATTGTAGCAATAGCACCACCATTTTCATGTTTAATCATATTCCAAGCAAAACAAGAAATTAGATTGCCTGGTAATTCGGAAGAATCAAAAAGACTGTAATATAAATAAAGAACAATATTATCATTACGAAATTCTTGTTTGGTATAGTCAAGTCTAGCAGTACTACAAGCATCGAAAAACATAATAGGTAATTTATCTCCATTATTAACATTTTTAATATTAATACTTGTATAAATTTTTAAAAATAAAATATTACTTGAAAACGCTAAATTGCTATAAGTAAAAATCCCAACTGGGGTACCATGACCGGAATACGTCAAAAATCCTGCCCCCTCTCCTAATATTTGATTAATATTCTTTGGATTAAATAGCCCCTTAGATGCAAATATTTTTAATGGTGTGAAATCATCCATTATGTCTATTATTAAATCGTTAATTCTTTCTCCTTCACAAAAATCATAAAATTTTTTAGGAAAAGTATTTCCACCCATAAAAATCATCTTATTAAACCAATCATTAGATTTTTCAGATTCATAATTAATTATTTTATCAATTACAACGTGTACTTCATTTTTTGAAGAACAAGCCAAACGACCAATACGAACATCTGGATATAAATCAACCAAATCCTTATCCCGTTCCCCAAAAATATTATTATTATTTGAATCCCAATTACAAAAACTATTATCGTTAAAGTAAATATCTGCATAATACAAATCAGTTATAATATCTGGTTCCCTTTGTGCAGAAGATAAATAACAATGCCGAATAGGTATCACATCAATATCACCAATCAAGAGTACATATGATATATTATAGGTTTCAATTGCATCTTTGATAAAAAATTTTATTTTTTCTGGGTTATCTTTCCCATCGTAATTATTATAAATATATTCGGTTGATTGAAAAAATGATTTCACTCCATACGAATTCTTATGTTCGATTAAATTTGAAATTTCATCTTTAAAATCCAATGTTGATACAATTGCTAAATTATAAAGGGAATCTCCTTCAGAATTTGCCATATTATTGAGTATTATTAATTTATCTTCGCCATGTTTCGAAACAACATTACTGGTCATACAGACTGAAATTAATGTTAATGTAATTAACAAGCATAAATATTTAGCTTTTTTCATTTTCCCCATAGGATTAATTAACATTTTTATCATTTATATATTTTGTTATTAGCTCAATTATATTTCCATTTAACAATATATTTATTAGTTTCATTGTTGAAATTACCAAATATATTTAATCAATCAACCCAAGAACAATTAATTCTATTCTTGAACTTCTAAAATTGTATGCATTATCATAGATAGTTGCTTTTATTGTATGTCTTCCAATATTGCCTAGATACAACCATTCATTTCTGTTTTCAACTTCCTTATATGGAATACCATCAACAGTCCATTTTATCATCGGTACTCCAAAATTATCACTTGTATCAATATTAACGGATATTGGGCCAAATACAATTGAAAAAGGTAAAATCTTCATTAGAGTTGGAAAAATTCTTGCATTATTAAAAAAGTATATGCCAGAAACTGGTTTATTTATTGAAATATTGGGTTTATTATTATCAAGAATAATATAACCATAATTTGTATCATTATATTCTGTGTTCTTCTTGATCTGAGCATTAACTGGAATTTCTAATATACCATTTCCCGATGATTTCCAATCATCTTTCTTAATGATCCATATATATGATTGATTATTTGTATAATTGTATGGAACCTGAGAATTCTTACCAAAAGCAGTTAAATCAGCATATATATCCAAATCATCATTTTTAACATCTTCATAAAATATTTCTGCAACAATTGAAACACTATCGCCACTTTTAACGAATTCTCTGCTTCCAATATCATTATTAACTATAGTTACTCTTGATACACATGGTCCATTATTATTTATAATAAATAGATAAGATATTTTAGATCCAGTATTTTTTTCAGAGCTATTATCAGTTGCATTAATTCTTAATCGATATGCCCCATCTGAATACTCTAATGTATTTAATTTATAAATAAATTCATTATTGGTTAATGATGAATCATTAAAATGCAAATCTTCTTCAACCAACTTCCAATCATTCCATATCCCAGATGTCTTTTTTTGAATTTCAATAGAAAAATTAAGTTCATCAATATTTGAGTTCTGATTACATAAGTTTGATGTTGGATCATATGCGCTCCAAATAATATCAATTGTACCAAATAGATGTTCATTACAGTTTGGATATACTACTGCTATATCTGGTGAAATCCAATCTAATAATTGAGGATTATGTTTAAGCGGGCGCATGTCGAAATTTTCAAATGAAGGTAAAGGAGTTTTATTAATATCACGTGATGATAGAATTGGAAATAATCCATCTACATAATAATATCCATCGATAATATCATCATTATCATCATCTACTGCTTGTTGAGCAAAGTCATACCAATAATTACCTACATTTTTATTATAGTATGGACCATGTGAATATTTAGTTGTATCATTATAATTCCAATAATTCTTACATTTATCTCGAGCATATCGTGAATTATCATCTGATGGGAAAAATGAATTTCTAAAAATTTTATTATTATTGCCCTGTTTCATATAATAAATTTTTTCCCCAATATTTTCTATATAGTTTCCTTCAATTATAAAATCCCTAATACCACCAAATAGATCTTTTAAAGAATAAGAATTTGTAAATATTTCTAGGAGGAAATCATTAATAATATCAATATTATATAATGAATTATTCTTGAAAACTGACTGAGAAATCATATTTGAATTTGAGGAAATAATCCTAATTCCACAATTATTATTTGTGATAATACATCTAATAATATTATTATGTGACGATAGCTTTTCAATTAAAATCCCATTTGCCTTATCATAATCAGAACCCTTTGAATAATTAATATTACATGATAATATTTCATTTTCATTTGAAGATTCGGTCAAATGTATACCATTCCATCCATTAGTAAGTATTCTACAATTAATCATTTTACAATTATTTGATTCATCGATATAAATTCCATCATGGCTATTGCTAGATATTCTGCAATTTAATATCGTATTATTATCTGAATTTTCCTCAATTACAATCCCATCATAAATTGAGTTATTAATCTTCCTTTTTTCATTACAATTTCTAATAGTATTATTATCTGAATTATGTGATAAACGAATTCCAAAAGGATTGTTATTAATTGAGCATTTATCTATAATGACATCATTAGTATTTTGAATCCTTATACCATCCAATCCGTTATCCTTTATTGAACAGTTCCATATTGAGATATTTTCTTGAATTTCTTTGCTATTACTGTAAATAAATATTCCTTTACCTGCAGATTCAGTTTTTCCATTGTTTTTTATTTCGCAAGTCGATATATTGATATTATACATTCTTTTATCGCCATAAACATACACCCCGTTATTACCATTATTTTCAATTTCACAATTTATAATTTTTAAACCATCAACATCCACAGCAAATATTCCATTAACATCTGTATTAGGTTGATAATTAAGATTATCAATTATTCTACAATGATTTATTTCTGCATTGCTGGCGAATGGATCATTACTTGTAACATATATTCCATCTCTTTTGTCATTGTTACAGACACACAGATTATTTAATGTTATATTAGAATACGAAATTTCAATAGTATAATCATTAACACCTCCACTAATAATCCTTGTATTATCCCAACTTTCGCCTTCAATATAAACTGAAACATCATTTATATCTATATTTTCTGTATAAATACCATTTCGTACAAATATTCGATATCCATCTTCAGCACTATTTATTGCTTCTTGAATCGTATTAAAATCATCAGGAACTATAAAATTATAATCTCCTTCATCAATATTTGAAGAGTTTTCAGAACACGAGATTCCCTCTACGCCAATTAAAAACAGACATAATCCAAGAATTATAGTTTTTCCTATTGTATTCCGTTTCATAATTATATGCCTCCTAAATCGATAAATCAACCATTTTTACTAACTGAGAATATAAATTTTCTATTATAATTTTCATGTGCAATTCA
>CAYLOF010000019.1:0-14249 GCA_964385215.1 uncultured Thermoplasmatales archaeon | reverse complement strand
AAAGGAATGCAGTAATATTTTATTTGTGTCGTTCTTCCCTGCGGCCCATTTTAAATTTTTCACAAGTTTGTTTTCAACATATTTAAAATCTTTTTCATCCTCCCTTTCGGCCTGGATAAATCCTACAAGTACATTTTCATATACTTTTTCCTCATCAGTATCGGGCATGGATTCTATAGTTTTTGAAGTTGTTTTATAACCAAATTTTTCTGCATAAATCATTAATATTTTCATTTTCTTCTCCCTATTTTTTAGCTTTTAACAGTCTTACATATTTTAGGAAAAAATATTTTTCCTCAAATTCCTTGAAACCATAAGATCCTAAAATATTTTTCCAATCTCTCTTTATAAAATCAAATGCATATTTGCATTCAACTGCTTTGAATATGGTACGGAAATAAAATGGAGTTTCATTTAAAACTACTTCGTTATAATCAAGGATGATGAATTCACCATCTTCTTTTAAACTGTTAAATGCATTATTGATTATAATTTTCCGTATTTCATGTGGAAACCCATGTAATGCAAATGATATGAAGACTTTATCATACTTTTTTTCAAAATCTATAGGCTGGTCAATACGTTTATTTTTTATGTTGATATTTGGAAATTTTTTTGTTTTTTCTTTAAACCGCTTAATCATGTTATCTGAGATATCCAGACCTGCAATCTCGCCTTTTTTAGATAAATATTTATTCATTAAAAGTGCATTTCTGCCGGTTCCTGCCCCAAAATCCAGTATTCTATCATTTGGAGAGATTTCCATAGAACGAATTGCTTTATGAATAAATCGAATGTAAAAGCCTAAAGAGGCTATATTCATAATTTTGTCGTAATGTTTTGCTAGCCATGGATTTAACTCAACTTCTGAATCGGGGTATATTTTGTCCATAATTTTTACTCCTTGCAGTCCAACTTATAAACATAGTAGAGAGATAAAATCAGAATGAAAATGAAAATTGGGAAAAAAGTGTTAAAACCAAATTGCTGTATAATCAATCCACCTGCAAGAGGAAACAATGCAGGTAGGATACTACCTGCCCCTGTTAGCCCAGTATATAATGCTCTATTTTTATCTGTGGTAATTTCCAGTAAAACTCCGCCTACTGCTATTCTATGAAATGTATATGTAAGGCCACCAAGTAAAAAGATATATGGGAAAAGTATTGCCCCGGGGAAAACTAAGATGGAGGTTAAAATTAAAATTGACAGCAGGGAGACCATATGGAGACTATGCCGATATTTGATTTTTTTGATAAAATAGATCATTACAGCGCCGGCGATTACGCCTCCAACTACTTTTAAAAATAAATAATTTCCAATTGCTTCACTTCCTGCTCCAAAAGTGCTCTTAGCATAAAGTATCAAAAAGGGCATAAGTGCTAGTGTTGCGCCCTGTGTGTTGATTAATAATAAATAATGTTTCAAGCGTTTGTTGGATTTAAATTCTTTCTTGGTAGTTTCAAGATAATCTCTCAAATGAGATATTTTTATATGTTCTGTACCAACTTCTTTAATTCTCCAGAGACCAAAAGATGCAATAGCAAGCAATACAGCAGCAATAAAAAATAAGATTGTATAATTCTCTGGGTAACTGTAAATTTTTAGTAAATGGCGAACGAAATAAGCAGAGATAAGCAGCCCAAGACTGGCCACAATTTCTTTCATAGAGAAAAAGTGCTTACGCTTCTTCTGCAGTATTGATTTACCCAGAATATCAGTGTAACCAATATTGGCAAAACCGCCACTAATGGAAAAGATAGTAATTAAAAGGAATATAAATAAAATGATCACTCCTCCTGCCAATCCAGAGGAGAGAACAAAGACCAGTGCTAGTCCGGCAAGCGAAATAAAACGAATATTTATTCCGCCCAATAAAAATCCCTTTTTATACTGCTTGTTGCTTAGAAAAGGAGCGAAAAATAATTGGGATACATTGCCACCTCCAATCAGTATTGCAGTAAGTATTCCAACCTGAACTGCCTTTCCTCCAGCATCAATCACCATGGCCGGAATGATTGTATTAATATCCATAAAATTTTGTGCCAGTGCAAGAAAAGTTGCATGCCATAAGAAGGAATAATAATTGTTCTTTGATACTTCTTTTGTTAATTTCATAATATCTTTCTATATATCTCCATAATAGCTACGGGGTCGCATTTACCACGTTCCTATTTTCCAGCACGAGTAATGTAAGGTGCTGCAGAAAGTCCAGCAGATCTTGCTCCAATAATTGAGGTATTAGTTGAAATCTTATCGTATTCCATTTTTTCACCTTAGTATACTATCAAAAAATAAGGTTAACATTTCATAAAGCGAAGAAGTTTTCCATTCTAGTATTCTTGGTCATGACTAAGCCGGGCAGCTATTGTTTCTTTTAATAAAAAGGTTTTCCTGTTGTAATTTAGCACTTTATCGACAACTGGGCAAAAGTTTTACACAACTGTTATATAGCATAAAATATTTACAATAATTAGAAAAAAACTATTTTGAGGAAAGAGAAAATTGATTAAGAATATGGATGAGTTGATAAAAATTTTAAAATGCAATGAACTAAAATTCTTAGAACGCATCGAGCCCATATGTGGAAAAGAAATTGGGGGATTAATGTGTTAAAAAACATTGCGTGTCATAAAATCTAAAAAATTCTAATGGTGATCCAAAATAGATTAAATTAATGATGCTCTATGACTCAATTTACATATTAATTGAGGAAATTAAAGAGATATAAGATATGAAAGTATCTGAGAAAAATTCCAACAAGCAAAAATGGCGAAGTGACAATAACAATCGAAATGCCAGATATAAATTGGGAGGATATATATTATGATAGCAAAAGATATCATGGAGATACTGCCAGGTCATCCTGCAGGAAAATATCATAAAATTATTAACCTTCCCTGCGATGTTGAACCAAGGACATTAACGTTTACTTATGGAAATGGAATGTTGGGTGCAGTTCTTCATAGGGAGGAGAAAAAGAGGAGTGACCAATATTGAAAAGCAATAAAGTTGAACAAAAAACAAGGAAGGTATTGAAGGCTCAAAGAGGAAAAAAGTATCTTTTTCTAAACTCGATGAAAAAGAAATGAAAACTCTTTGTGACGAATATTAATTGGTTGGATAGATATGAAAATAAAATTAAGTGAAGATGAAATTGATCTATTGGTATGCGTTCTGGAAGCTTCATTGGATAGTCCGTGTCGTTATGCAAAATCATATGCGGGGGAGCTCTCTGCAATGGAAACACAGAGGAAAAAAGCAGAGTTAATTGGGAGAATGAAAAAGCTGAAAAACAAAATTTGAATGTAGTAAAAAAAGTGGAAGAATCGCATTTAGATGGAGGTTTGTGTTATGCCATGGGCTGATCAAGAGAAATGTATTGGATGTAGTGTTTGTATTAGTTCGTGTCCTGAAAATGCTATTTCAATGGAAAATGATAAGGCAACTATAAGTCAGGATAAATGTACTTTTTGTGGTAAATGTTTTTCGGCTTGCCCGCAGGAAGCTATAAGGTCCAACAGTGAAAGCTCTTTTTTAAGAGGAGGTCGTCATCGCTCTGGCGGAGGATCTGGTAGAGGCTTTGGCAGAGGTTTACGAAGATGAAGGCAACCATAGAATATGGGGGCAGATCGATGAGGCTTAACTTTTCATACGCTTCCAATGATCAAATTGAGAAAGGTATGAAGAGACTTGGAGGGGTCATTGAGAAAAAACTTGAAAAATAGACCCAGGTCCACCATGTAAATCTCTAATTAATTGATAAAAAATGTTGGTCAAAGTGGGATAAGTTTAGAAATGCAATTTAGGGGGGTATCATCACGGCTAGAATTGAATCATTTGAAAAATACAGCAAAGAATATGATGAGTGGTTTATCAGAAACCATGATGTTTATCAAGCAGAACTTGATGCAATAAAAAATTTTATTCCCACAAATAGAGAGGGGGTTGAAATTGGTATTGGATCTGGAAGATTTGCTCTTCCACTTGGAATAAAAATTGGTGTTGAACCATCTAGAAAAATGGCAGATATGGCACGAAGTAGGGGGATACATGTCTATGAATCAGTGGCAGAACAACTGCCTTTTCAAGATAAAAAATTTGATTTCGCCCTAATGGTGACAACGATTTGTTTTGTGGATGATATTCTTAAATCTTTTCAAGAAGCATATAGGATTCTAAAAAACGATGGCTTTATAATTGTTGGATTTGTAGATAAAAATAGTGAGTTAGGTAGGCAATACCAGTTAAAGGCTGGGGAAAGTAAGTTTTATAGGCATGCTACTTTTTACTCATCTGAGGAGGTCATAACTTTATTAAAAAAAGCTAATTTTACAATTTCAGATATTAAACAAACAGTCTATTCAAACAAAAAAGTTAACGAAATATCTATTGTCGAAAATGGATACGGTAAAGGTAATTTTGTTATTATAAAAGCACTTAAAATTGATAAATAAAATAACTTAAATTTATAAACACAAATGAAATATATATTTGGGAGAAAGGTAGAAAAAAGTTATGGGTGTAACAAGGATTATGATGCCATTTCGAATAATTTATAAAGCTCATCTAAAAATTTTTTGTAATGTTCTAAGGATAAATCTCTGCTATCGCAAAAATCTTCTTTTTTTGTGATATCTTCAATCATTCGTTTTTGTTCTTCAAGATGCGCCCGATGACTTTTCTTCACTTCTTTAATTTGCTTTACAAGTTTTTCATATTCTTCCATAAAATCACCATTGCTGATATTATAAAATACTACTATTTAACAATTGTGTAAAAAATTTGCACAACCATTATATATGGGAAGGGTATTTCCCCGAAATATGATGCCATCTGATATTTATAAGCAAAAACTTTACAAAGAAAAAAATCCAAAAAATCTATGGATCAAAGAAGCTAAAACTATAGATAATGCCATTTCTCCACAGTTTGGACCAAATGGAATTTATAAAATGACAAATGAAGGAGATATTCTTACAACTGGAAAAGAAATAATTGATAGCATAGAACTAGGTGCCATCGCTGATCCAATCAGAAAAACAGTAAACGAGCAATATAAGCAGCATAAAGACAGTACAGCATCACTCTCGCTACTTTTATCTAAGTCAATTAGAAAAGCTCAAGATCTTCAAACTAATCATGGCTTGACAAAACAGATTATCACTGAAGGATATCAAAAAGCTATGAAGATTGCACTAGAAACTGTTACAAAAAATAAAAAATCAGTAAAAAGGGCGGATATAGCGGCTCTTGACTTGATTATAAAACAATCCATCAAAGGAACCATCGCAGATAAAAAAAACATAAAATCAACTCTCCGTGATTCTATTCTCTTCTTAAAAAAACCTAAATATGAAGATATATTTGTACAGGTTAAATCTAGTGGTGAAGGGGCAGAAGTATTCGTTGGACTTAGCTTATCATACAACAGAAAATATGAAGATATGCCAGAGAAGGTGACTGATGCAAAAATAGCAATTGTTGACAAAATAGAACCTCGTAAAACAAAATATGATTTAAAAATCGATATAAAGGATGTATTTTCATATAAAAAAACTAGTTCATTTGAAACCGATCAATTAAAAAAAATTGTTGATAATTTTGAAAAAATCGGTGTAAACGCCATATTTTCAAAAGGAAAAATAGATGATCGAGCTGCTTCAATTTTAAGAGATTATAAAATCACTGCCTTTGAAAATATTAACGATCACGATATAAAACTACTACAAAAAACAACCAATGCCAAGTTAAAACCAATGTATGATATAACAAGGAATGATTTAGGATATATAGGGGTAATAGATGATTCTGATTCAGAAGAATGTATCGGTGGAGTATGCAGAACGTGAGGTGAAAAATAATGGTCAATATTTCAGATGTAAAGGAAGCAACTAAAGCCACAATAATAATGCATGGAGTGTCATCTAAAAATCAACCAATAATGGAAAATGAAATTAAAAAAACTGTAAAAAACACTCTTAATGCCTTAAATACAGGTGTGATACCAGGCGATGGGCTAATATATCTTTTAATTGCTAATGAAATTAAAAAAGAAAGCTTTAAAGTTAAAACCAAAGAAGCTTTAGCTATGACGGCTCTAGCAGAAGTAATGGAAGAGATGTACAAAACATTGGCTGAAAACCAGGGGAAAAATGGGATAGACGAGTATTTAAAAGCACGTAATATGCTTACAAAAAATAAAACACTGGATAATGTAAATAATAGTATGCCCTATGAAGTTTTCGCAGATCAATTAAAAAGATCATTGGAAACGACAACGCATCTCTTGCGTATAGATGAGATTATCAGTGCCAAACCTCTCTATGCTGGAAGTAAAGCCAGCGGAGGCATTGTTATTTATACATCAGATGGGTGCCCGTATTGTGCAAAGACTAAAGAATATCTTAGATCCAGAGGGATTTATTTTAAAGAAAAAAATGTTTCACGTGATCCATCTGCGGTAATGGAAATGCAGAGTGTTTCAGGTCAAACAGGTACGCCTGTAACTGTAATAAAAGGTACGCCGGTAGTTGGTTTTGATCAAGCAAGACTGGATTCTTTACTATAAACTGGACTCTGACTATTGGGGTAATACGTTTCAAATGCATATATACTATCAAGATTTAGGATGGGGGTATTTAAAATCAAGCAAGGGGAACTCATTAATAAATGGATTTTGGAACAAGGGGCAAGTTTTTTCCAAGATATTGGTATGAAAAAAAATCAAAAAGTTGTTGATTTTGGATGCGGAGAAGGCATATATAGTATACTTTCAGGGATGGTTGTTGGAGAAAATGGTATTGTCTATGCGGTTGATGAACAACAGAAGGACTTGGATATCGTGGTAGACAAGACCAAAGATATGGGTCTAAAAAATATTAAAACGGTTACTAAAAATGAGTTTAAAATACTAGCAAACAAAGTAAAAGATGTAGATTTCATCTTACTGTTTGATGTACTTCACTATTTTGATAAAAATAAAAGAGAGGAATTGTATGGAACTTTTTATCAGATGTTAGCTAAAAATGGTAAACTTGCCATTTATCCAAAACATACAAAGAATAATTTTCCACTTTGGAATTTATCTGATATCAGCAACAAAGATCTTCAAAAAGAGATAGAGAACAATCATTTCTTTTTTAGAAAAATACATAAAACTATAATGATTCATGATACTGAGTTGGAGAACGGTAATATTTTTGTTTTTGAAAAAGGGTGAAAATAGTTATGGAGAAAAATAAAGAAGAGATTATACGATTAGTCAATAAGGTGAAGCACCCGGCAGTTGATATGACACTAAAAGATTTGGGAATGTTAAAAGATATATCTTTTAAGGAAGACACTTTTTTTATACTTCTTTCATTTCCATTTCCAAATATACCAATTAAAGACCAGCTTACAGAAAGTGTTTGTGAACCTGTTAAAAAATCAGATTTTAAATGCATTGTTGAAACGGTTATTATGAGTGAGGAAGAAAAACAAGATTTCCTTCAAAAAGAAGGGCAAGCATGGAAGGGGTTATAAAAAAGATTTAAAACTAGTCTGCAGATTGTTTTCGCATACAATTTATCTTTATAAAAATCAGAATGTTTATAAAATCTTTTAAAGTATGTGAAAAAGATGATACATATTGGAGAAACAATAGCTTTTGGCCCTGTCCCATCAAGACGCCTTGGAAAAAGTTTAGGGATAAATAATATCCCCCCAAAACATTGTACATATTCTTGCATTTACTGTCAGCTTGGAAGAACAAATAACCTGCAAGTTGAAAGAAAAAAGTTCTATGAGCCACAAGAAATGTTAAATTTAGTAAAAAACAAAGTCAGAGGAACAGGAGAGGAATTTATTGATTATCTTACTCTTGTGCCTGATGGTGAGCCCACATTGGATGTTAATCTCGGTGAGGAAATAGATCTACTCAAACCTCTTGGAATAAAAATTGGTGTTATTACAAATGCATCTTTGATGTGGAATGAGGCTGTTAGAAATGAGTTATGCAAGGCTGATTGGGTTTCTGTAAAAATTGATGCTGTAAGTCTAAATATCTGGCGTAAAATCGACCGACCTCATGGATCTTTAGATTTAAGTAAAATCTTAGATGGAATATCGTCTTTTTCTTATACTTTTGATGGCGATTTGGTTACAGAAACAATGCTTGTCCATGGTGTCAACAGCGATGCAAATGAATTAGAGAAAGTAGCTGGTGTTATTTCAAAATTAAATTCAAAGAAAAGCTATATCTCTGTTCCAATAAGGCCACCTGCAGAAAAATGGGTAAAACCTGCAAATGGATATGAAATCAATTTGGCTTATCAAATTTTCAAAGAAAGAGGTCTTTCTGCAGAATATCTTGTTGGCTACGAAGGAAATGCCTTTTCTTCAACAGGAGACCTTAGAGAAGATATATTAAGCATCACAGCAGTTCATCCCATAAGGGAAGAAGGTGTAAATGAGCTACTTAACAAGACTGGAGAAAGTTGGGATTTAATTGAAGAACTGTTAGATGAAAAAGAGATTATAGAAATAGAATACAAAAATAAAAAATTCTATTTACGTAACCTTCAAAAAGATGAAATAAATAGTAGGTGATAGTTTATGCAAGTTAAAATAAAACAGGTTGAAGGATTAACATTCATTGGAAAGGCAGATAGCAATCACTGGGTTACGATAGATGGACCAAAAAAATTCAACGGCTCAGAAGCGGCAAGTAGACCCATGGATCTTTTATTGATTTCCCTTGGGAGTTGTACAGGTAGTGATGTTGCATCAATTCTAAAAAAGAAACGTGTGGATATACAAAAATTTGAGTTGAATCTTACTGCGGACAGATTAGAAACGCATCCCAAGGTTTTTACAAAAATTCATATTGAATATGTTTTCACCGGTCAGGACATTAGAGAGGAGGATATTGAACGAGCTATATATCTCTCACAGAATAGATACTGTCCTGTTACGCCCATGCTTTCAAAAACTGTGGAAATAAGTCATTCATATAAAATTAAGAAAATAAAATGAGAAAAAACATATGAAACCTGCAAAGATAAAAGCAGAAAATAAAAGAAAACAAATCATTCTTTCATTTTATAAAGCACTAAAAAGTTTTGGAGCAACTTTGCCTATTTTAATTGGCGTTATTTTACTTATAGGCTTGTTTAAGATTTATGTCTCCTCTAAATTAATTTCATCAATATTTACGGGAGAATTGTTCAGAGATACATTGATTGGTTCGATGATAGGAAGTATTTCAACAGGTAATCCTATAACTAGTTACATCATCGGTGGTGAACTATTAAAGGAGGGCGTGAGTCTTTTTGCTGTAACGGCATTTATTGCAGCATGGGTTACTGTTGGCTTGATTCAACTTCCTGCTGAAGCATCTATTTTGGGCAAACGATTTGCTCTGATGCGGAATGCTTTGAGTTTCCTGTTTTCCATCCTGGTTGCATTAGCGACTGTGTTAACATTAAAGGTTATACCATGATTTTAAAAAAAGAAAAAAACACTAAAAGAAGCAGTAAAAATCTATATTACAGCTTTTTTTTTCTAATCTTAGTTATAATCTTATATGGTGTTTTATTTTTTCTTAAACCTGATAAGATTATTAATTCTCTTTATGCTAGTTGGAATATTTTTGTAAGCATCATTCCTGTGCTTATCTCAGTTATCTTTCTAATGGGTATTTCCAATTATTTATTGAAACCAAAAAAAGTGTCAAAATATCTTGGAAAAACATCAGGGTTTAAGGGGTGGTTTCTGTCAGCTTTATTTGGTATTTTGAGCCATGGCCCTGCCTATGTATGGTATCCTTTGTTAAAGGATCTAAAAGAGTATGGCATGAGAACAGGACTAGTTGTTGTTTTCCTATACAATAGAGCCATTAAACTTCCGTTACTACCAATTATGATTTTTTACTTTGGTATATACTTTGTCATTGTTCTTTGTATCTATATGATAGTTGCATCTATATTCCAAGGAAAAATTATAGAAATAATAGAAGATAAACATGTTAGATGGAGAGTGAAAAATGTTTGAAATACTTCCTATAATTGGTCATGCAGTTATGATAACTATATTTGTTTTTACAATGATGTTACTCGTTGATTATATTAATGTATTGACAAAAGGAAAGATGCAAAAAGCGGTTAAAGGCGGAAGAATGCGTCAGTATTTTGTAGCATCATTTCTTGGTTCAACACCTGGCTGCCTGGGGGCATTTATGAATGTCTCTTTTTATGTTCACGGTCTTATATCATTTGGTGCCATAGTCGGTGGAATGATTGCAACCAGTGGTGATGAGGCATTTGTCATGCTCGCTCTTTTTCCCAGGGATGCTCTGTTTCTTTTTGGTTTATTGTTTGCATTAGGAATTGTAGGCGCTCGACTTGCCGACAAAGCAGCATCCCTCCTTGGAATTGTCTCATGTTCTGAATGTAAATTACAAAAGGTTCACATGCATAAAGAGTGCCATTGTTTTGAACCGGCAATATTAAAAAAGTTTCCAAGGTTGTCTATCTCCAGGTATATCACGCTCATATTTCTTTTTGCAGTCACTGTGTTAATAGGATTGGGAACGATTGGACCTCAGGTATGGAACTGGCAAAGAATCATTCTTTTCTCATTACTCATACTTGTAACATTCATCGTATCAACAGTCCCTGACCATTATCTGAAGGAACATATATGGGATCATATTATGAAGAAACATTTGTGGCGAGTGTTTCTTTGGACGTTTTTTGCCTTGCTTTTTATCGAAGTCGGATTTCAATATTGGAATTTAGAAGGTTTTGTAGCAGGAAATATAGGCTGGATTCTTTTAATTAGTGCTCTTGTAGGACTGATTCCTGAGTCTGGTCCTCATATGGTGTTTGTTATGATGTATGCTTCGGGGTTGGTTCCTTTCTCTGTTTTGTTGACAAGTTCCATTGTGCAGGACGGTCATGGGATGTTGCCTCTTCTGTCATATACTGTTAAAGATTCTATTTTGATAAAAATATTTAATCTTGCTTTTGCGCTGGTGGTAGGGTTATCTCTTTTCATGTTAGGTCTGTAACGTCTAATATCTTTTCTTGTTTCTCAACCCATTCATTTTTTACCAGATGATAAATGTGGCATAGTGGCGATAAGATGTCCTCGATGTCCAAATAATATCGATTCTGGGTAATTTCTGTAGAAGTGTTTGAAAATACTGAGACAGTAGATACAATATGCAAGTGATCAACGACTAGAGCAAGTCACATTAGATCAAATCCCTTCGACGGCCAGCCACGCCCTGCAAAGTCCAGTATTCATGTCTGGGGGATTGTACATCAGTTAAAAAACACACAATACAGATCCTTTTCCATTGACGAATCTATATATCAAAATAATAAAATGGGGAGTTTTTTTCAACTTCTCAGCGATATAACTTGCTGTGAGAACAAATTCAAATTAGAAAACATAATATTAAAAAGAAACAATTGTTTTAAAAGCGTAAGTTGAGAGGGAAAAAATGGTAAGAAAATGCTCTGAGTGCGGCAAAAAATTGAGGTTTTTTGAGGGATATCGTCATCCGGTAGAGGGAAGAAAGAAATGCGTATGTGGAAAATGTTTTGACAAAATTGAAACAAGTGAGGAAAAATATTGTAACTTTGTTATGAATGCGTTAAAGAATGGTAAATTGAAACTTAGGAAAAAGAAAAATTGAGGAGATACACTCCGGTAATTGGGATAGCTTAAACCCGTACTTCAAATAAAATGGAGATTTTTTTTAATCATCTTCTGCAATCCCCTTTTTGATAATCCAACTTTCTATTGCTCCATGATAGTATTTTTGTTTTCTAATGATTACACATTTTTCATCATTAATAATATGTGAGAGGCCACCATGGCGGATATAGCGATGATAGTTCATTTTATGTTCTTTAACAGCTAAATTTTCTATTACTTTTACTACCTGATTTGCAATTTTTCCTTTGGTGTTATTTGGTATGCCATAGTCGGTAGCAATGATCATTCCTTTGTTGTTAATTAATCGAAGGGCTTCGTTCAAAAATTTTCTGCCTTCACTGGGGGTATTTGGATGTATTGTAAACGATAGAATTGCACAGTCAAACTGTTTGCTGGAAATCCCTGTCTTTGCAGTATTACCTAACACAAAGTTAATACCAGTGGGACATTTCCTGCGTGCAACAGAAAGCATTTTTTCTGACTTATCTAGACCTACAACCTCGTGCCCTCTATTGTGCAGGAGTGTGCATTGCGATCCTGTTCCACATCCTAAATCAATTATTGTTCTATATTTGTTTTCACCAATAATATTCACAATATTGTTTTGAATTCTTCTAAGGAATAAACCAAAGGCCGGATCATAGAATCTGGCAAATCTTCCTTCACTCATAAAACACCTAAAAGCGCCTTTCCTATTTTATCTTTTTCAGGAAGATTATATGCTACTGATGGCAATTTAAATAATCGAGTGATATTGGGTAGCATCATAGTATTTTCTAATCAACTGGTGCAGGGTAAGTTCCCCAATTATTTTTTTATCTTCTAATACTGGAAGTCTCCTTAACTTATAAAGTGTCATCTTATTTAGGACGTCAACAATTTTATCATCAGATTTGCAAGATATTACTTTACGATGCATAACTTCTTCCGCTGTTTTTGCAGTTCCATGCTGAATTGACCGTATATCTGGCATCCCAAACACATAAGATGGAAATTTTTTTGGAGTCAGTATTAAAAGAACATCGTGCTCTGTTATGACTCCTATAAGTTCTTTATCTTCTTTATTGTTTACAACCCATATGTGATTTCTTGCACCTAAGATGCTTAGGATGTGCGAGACATCATCTTTTTTTTCTAATATTGGCAAATCCCATGCTCTTTTGTCCATTAATTGCTCTACTCTCAATTCATAGAATTCCGGTACTAATCGGTCTTCCCTTGCCATTCTTATATCACAAACTCCAATGATGTATTTAATAACTACCTTCTAAGAATCTTTGCTAGTATTGGTGGTGAAATAAGAGTTGTCATAATCACCATTATCAATATTGCAGAGGCTATTTCTGTGTTTATTATTCCATATTCTAATCCTAGTTTAACCAATATCAATTCTATGCCTGCTCTAGGTATCATTGCTACACCTGCCCCAATTGATTCATGATTGTCAAATTTTGTTAGTTTTGCCCCCAGCCCTCCTCCTACTAGCTTCCCTACTATTGCAACCAGTAGCAAAGCACTAGCAAACCCGCCCAAAGATAAAAACGCGTTAAAGTCAAAGGTCATCCCTATAGTTACAAAAAACACAGGTATGAAAAATCCCCCTCCTATCAAAGACATATAATCTTTCAATCCTCTAAAGAAGCTTAGCTGTCCGAGTACTATACCTGCGAGAAATGCCCCAATTATTAGTGACAATCCTATATTCTCTGCCACTAATGAAAATAGTAAGGCTACTATGATACCCATAATCAACAGGCTTTCTCTACCTAGTTTTACCTTTGCAAGATGTCTATCTAATATGCCGCTTACTTTCTCTTTCGTTAATAAACCAGCAAGCAATATGAATAACAAAGCAAGCAATATGAATACACTAATTTCCCATACTGATAAATACCCGGTTTTTACCACGCTTACGAGAATAGTTAATATGACCACACCGATAATATCATCTATTATGGCGGCCCCCATTATCAAGCTACCCAACCTTGTTCCAATTATTCTTAGCTCAAGCAAAATTTCTGCATTTACCCCAACAGATGTTGCCATGAGGGCAGATCCAATAAAAAGAGCGGTAATATGTGAAAATCCAAACCAGATTGCTGCGATATAACCTAATATAAAGGGAAAAATCACACCAAGTATGGCAACTACTGCAGAACTCTTCCCTATCTTCTTAAATTCCGTCAAATTGAGCGATAGGCCAGCAGACAACAAAAGAAACAATATTCCAATATCTGCAATGTTGTAAACAACAGGGTCTAAAATCAGTTCGCCCCCCTTCATCATGAAACCTATATTTCCGATTATGGCTCCAAGAACCAGCTCCCCTAAGATACCTGGCTGCTTTAGTTTTTCAGATAAAAATCTGCCTGCCAATGCAATAGCAAGAACAATTAGTATGCTAGCAATAAAATCCATTGATCTCTGAAACCCGCGTTATGTAGCTAACCGTTTATTTGCTTTTTTATGGTAGATGAAATTGCAATCTACATGAAAGTTGGCGGGGTTCCTATGGTTATGTAAGTGGTTTTTTCATCGCT
>CAYLOF010000018.1:0-14487 GCA_964385215.1 uncultured Thermoplasmatales archaeon | reverse complement strand
TCTGCAGACAATACAAGTGGCATTTTTTCTAACATGATAATTGAAAAGCTTTATGTGATGCCTGTAAATTAAGATATTGGTACTATTTATTACCAATAAATAATTTATTAGTATAACTCAAAAGGAGAGAAGAGTATATACCAATAAATACAATTATTGGTATTTGATCTAACCATACATTGATCGATTAGTATCTGAGGGTCTATCTGGGAATCTTAGTTTTAAAAGTTCAATATCTGCCTTCTTGTTTAACAACTCAAGTTCCAATTTTTTTATTGTTAACTCTGTCACTTGATTAGGTGTCTGTTTTTTTGAATTGTCAAATTGGTTTTGTGGATGTTCAGATTTTGGTTCCATTACATTCTTCTTTTGACTGAGTGCATTGCTGATTCTGTTATTGGTTTCATCCTTCTTTGGATTTAGATATGGTTTTAATGACACTATGTTTGTATGTCCAGATCTCTTCATTATTTGGGAAATTGGCACGCCATTATTTTCTGAAATAGTTATACCTGTCGCTCTCCATAAATGAGAGAACATCCTTTTTTCTATTCCAGCTTCAGCTGCATATTGTTTCATCATAATGCTCATACTTCGACTTCTTAGTCTTTGACCTTGACCGTTGAGGAATAATGCATCTTTATGGTATAGTTTTCTCCGATAATTGTCGAGTATATATCCCTTTGTCTTTTTTCCTGTGTAACTTGTTTTTTCTTCTTTAGACATTGGTTGTTCTCGTTCTTGCAGATAATTATTAACTGCTACAATTGCTTCTTCTTCAACATAGATATTGTATGATTGATCATTCTTTGCTCCTCTGATATGTATTCTATGATATCTATTCCCGTTTTCAGAATTGATTTCCCCATTAAAGTCAATGTCTTCAGTGTTTAGGTTTTGGATGCTTCCTATTCTTTGCCAAGAATGATATAGCAATTTTAGTATCGCCAGATTTCTTTTATGATTTTCTGCGACCTTGAAAATCTTTTGAACTTCTTCAGGTGTCAACGTATTTTTTTGTTCTTGCTGATATTTCTCTTTGATGTAGAACATATCTTCATCTGTTGTTTCGATTTCTTCCAAGTAGTCATCGTATAGGGTACTTTTGTATTTGTACTTTAGATATTTCATATATTTTTTAATTCCGCTAAACCTAGTTTTTTTATTACAGTAGTTCAGATTTGTTCTTATCCAATTCACATGGTTTTCTACGTCTATTAATGCAAGTGTCTGCTCTGTTTTTTCTTGTTGTCCTCTGTCTGTTTTTTGTTTTTCAAAAAATCATTGATTTTTTTTAGGTGGGAAAAATTAAAAATCATTATCAAAAAGAATTACATAGTAAATCAAATAAAAGTTAGCTGTAACCTGATTTATAATATGGACTTATTTATCTTTCATTTTCTTCCTTTTCTGATAACTCGTCCAAAATTCTATTGCAACAAAAGATATTAAATAAAAAAATATCCAAATCCTAAATAATCCAAAAATATTTTCTAAAAGATCAAAACCTCTATTATTTACATTAGAATCATAAAAAAGACCTATTACAAAAATGCCAATTAAAATTACAGAAACTACAAATGCTCTTGAACCATTTCTTAAATGTTCCCCTTCAGTTAATACATCTTTTAAACTCTGACCATATAACCATAAATAAACAAAACCACAAATCCCAATAAGTAATATATAAAAACTAATCAATAATCCAATTTGTTCAAACATAGTTAAATAATAAAAAACTGGAAGTGTCAAGTAAAAGAATCCTGCAAATAAAATAGTTAATATTACAGGAAAAAAACCAAGTAACAATCTTTTCATTATCTTTTTATTTATTTTCATTCCATCCTTCTAACATAAGGTAGTATTTAATTTGTTATAATATTTTTGGAGGCAATAATTTAACAAAGGAATGAAAATAATAAAAAGAATACTAAAAATTACAATTTTAAATATAAGTTTAAATTAGTAAATTATAGGAAACTTTAAGAAGGAATATCGCATTTCAATTTCAACAAATTTATAATATGGGGGAGAAATATGAAAGATAGAAATTTTAGGATAGGTATTGCTATAGTTATAATTGTTTTATTTATCGGATCTAGTTTCATACCTATTATCAATGGAAATATTGATTTGAACAGATCTAATTATGTAAACCTTAATAATGTGTCAAGTTTAGAACCTTTATCTAATGATCTAACGCAAAATAAATATTCAATCCCAAATAATCAAACTGGAACTTTAATTGTAACTCTGGAATCAGCACCATATAAAATCATTGATGTAAACATAGGCGAAAAAGATATTGAAATGGAGGGATTCGGCTCCATTTTAATTCCAGGGAATCCAAAACTACCATCGAAAACATTTCTAATAGGCATTCCACCTGGTGGAAAGGTTTTATCAGTAGAATTACTCAATGAGAATCATGATTGTTTATCTGGCAAGTATGATATTACACCTGCACCTCCATTTGCCTCTAACAATATTTCAAGGATTAATCATAACTCCCCTATCTCTCCAAAATCAAGTGATATTGAAAAAATTATGAAATATGAGATAAATGATGAAATATATTCTTCAAATGATCCATATCCATCGAAAATGTATGAATATTTAGGCATGGGTCAGATGAGAAAATATAATTTTGCAAGGATAAATTTTTATCCAGTATTATATCATCCTGCAACTGGAAAACTTATTGTATATAACGAAATAACTCTTAAACTAGAATATAAGGTTGAAGAAAAGTTCACCAATGAATTATTATCAGATAATGTGATGGATGATATCGCAAGTGGAATTATTGAAAATTATCCATTAATACAAAACTATTATACACCTAATATATCTTCAAATCCTTTGAAATCTAGAAATGAAGAGATTTATGATTATGTTATCATTACTACTGATGCTTTGGCAAGTTCAGTTATGCCATTGAAGAATTGGAAAGAATCAATTGGTTATTCTGTAAATGTAATAACAACCTCATGGATATTCGATCATTTTTCTGGAGATGATTTACCTGAAAAAATTAGAAATTTTCTAATAAATAAATATATTTCATGGGGCATAATTTATGTTTTAATTGTTGGAAGTCATTCTAGCATCCCAATGAGATATTGTTATCCAAATAAAAATGATCATAGCTATAATGTTCCAACAGACTATTATTATGCTGATCTCACTGGCAATTGGGATAGCGATGGAGATGGATATTATGGAGAAAGAGATGACGATAGCGTTGACTTTTACCCAGAGGTTTGGGTTGGTAGAATTCCAGTTGATAATCCTAGTAAAGTCTATGGCATATGTGAGAAAACTGTTGATTATGAACAAGATGATGGAACATGGAAAAAAAATGCATTATTATTAGGCGCAATATCCAATTTTGAAAATGAGGATGGAAGTAGTTATGATAAAACAGATAATGCAGAACTTATGGAAGAATGTTGGAATGATATCTACGCTTCAAATGGATATTCTAGAACAGCTATGTATGAAAAAGAAGGACTTGATGTCTCCAGTTACTCTTGTAATTATCCCTTAAATAAGGCAAATGTTTTAACATACTGGCCAACTGGATACGGAATTGTTAATTTCAAAGGGCATGGATATAAAGAAAATTGGTTTCGAAAAGTATGGTCCACAGATGATGGTGATGGTGTTCCAGAAGAAGATGAAATAACTTGGCCTGTGTTAATTAATACTGCTGATTGCTCCTCATTGAATGATGATGAACCTTCTATTGTATTTAGTTGTAGTTGTGACAATGCTTTTCAAGAGGCTTCAACTAATCTCGCTAAATCTTTTTTAGAGAATGGTGCTGTGGAATGTGTTGCCACCACTAGATCTGGATGGTATACAGTTGGTTGGTTGGATGAAGGTGATGGTGGAATTGCATCAATTGATTACTATTTTTTTAAATATCTGATAGATTCAGGCCAAAAATGCGGAAACGCGCTCTATAATTCCAAGGTATATTATGTTAATAATTTTGACTGGTGGGATTGGGAAATTTATGAGAATATGTACGGCTTTTGTTTATTTGGTGATCCATCAATTGGAGCGACAGCCGTACAAGAAAATCAACCACCAACAATTTCTATCACAGATATTAGTGGAATTACAGAAACTGAAAAACATATTTTTATCAAAGATACATCAAAGGGAAATATTCTTAAAATAAATGGCGAGGCAACTGAATCCTATCAAGGACCATCAGTTGATAAAATTTATATTTTTATAAAGAGAGGGGAGGGCACTCTTCATAGTTACAGTGGTTTTGCTACAATTGATCAACGTATCGGAAATCAAGTGTATTGGCATTATAATTTAGATATAACAAAGTTAAATGACGGTAAGTATAGTATTAAACCATACTGCATATGTAGTAATGGAAATCTCGTCGAAAATGTACCAAGTAAAACACTATGGATCAATTCATTTAAATTTAATTCAGAGGATTATTTATATTCAAGTAAGACAATAACTAGGGAAAGTATGGAAGATGATGATTGGGGATGGATATATCACACACATCAAGATAACTTTCCGTTTACTGGATATGAACGCATTAAATCAAGTGCAAGTACGGAGACATCTGGTATCATTGCTTGGGACACTGAAACATATGAAGGATTATCAACTGTCCATTCAGTTCCCCAAGATACCGATGAGATAAAAGCTGGCGTTGGTTTTACTGTAGATAAAAAAGGCTGGTATAAATGGGATTATTCTCATTTCAGAACAAGAGTTGCCATGGCTAGAGGAAAAATGGGGCTTTTCTCATTGCAGGGCACTGAAGCAGCTTATTTTGCATTAACAGAGATTATGGATACAACAACAGAAGGACCACCATATTCTTTGGCTGAAATGAAAGAAGGAAAATCAAATCCACACGCAATTGATATGGCAGGATTAGACATCGATAGTGCCAGTTTAATTGATAAGGTTTGTAGGACAACAATGTATGTGTTAGGATTTCCCAAAACAGGTGGCCTTGATATTTTAACAGCTGTGTTAACTACGGGTAAATGGAGCCCTACGGTCCTAAAAGGATTGAAAATTGCAAGCGCTGCACTAGCAGTTATTGGTCTTGCCGTTACTATCTGGGATGTTATTACTGCCATGGATGGGAAAAGACATTATGAAGATCATCCAAGATCTGATACAGATTGGCCGGTTGTATGGTTAGAACCCGGGCATACATATGTACCAGTATTAAATGTTGATATTTATTGCCAAGCAAGTTGTCATGGTGTTATTGGTACTGCTAGGTGTCGCGTAGGTCGTGAAATTACTTGGGATTCAAATGGGAATCCGAGTCCCCTTGATGTTGCATTTCTACCTGCAATAACAGATTTTAAGGATACTTATGTTGAATTTATAACAGATGAAGATCCTCCAAATAGTATTACGATGCAGGATACGGTGAAGAGAGTGATGAAGAGTTCAAGAGATGCAATTGTTGTTGATAACGAAGGAGATGGTGATTATACAAATATTCAAGATGCAATTGATAATTCTTCAGATGGAGATACGATTGAAGTTTATAGCGGTAAATATTATGAAAATATCACGATAGATAAAGAAATTGATTTATTGGGTATTCATCTAGAGTTTGGTAATGGTACGGACATGGGAAATCCAATAATACTTTTACCTCCATTATATTATACAGAAGTTAATAAATCTGCATTAATCAATCTTAGCTCTAATAATTGTACTTTAAATGGCATTAATATTAGTACGATGAAGAGACCAGGTTATGAAGCGATAAAAATAAATTCGGCTTCAAATAACACAATTTCAAATATTAATATTTCATCTTGTAACTATGGTATAAAGATAATTGGCTTATCAAAGAATAACCATATTTATAATAATTTAATAACAAATAGTAGCTTAGGTATGATAATCTCTGATTCATCGGAAAATAACAGTATATATAATAATTCTATATCATTTTGTAACAAAGGTGTCAGATTTGAACACAATGCAATAAATAATTATTTCCAAAGTAATATTGTTTTATATAACGATGTTGGAATTGGAATTTATTCTTGTTCAAATAACGAATTTAAAGGTAATTTACTATTCTTCAACATTGATGGTATTACTATTTTCAATTCGACAAATAATCACATCGAAGAGAATTATATTTCAGCAAGTATTAATAATGGTTTAATTTTTGCTAAGTCAGATGGAAATTTCATTACAAATAATTCTTTTAGTTACCATGGAGGGATAGTAATCGAAACATATAATTCTAGTAACCAAACGAGGGGATATTCTCAAATTATTACAGGCAACACAATTACGCAGAATATATCTGAAATCATGGGTAAAACTATTAATTATTATTACAATCAACATGGATTCATTGTACCAGCAGACTCTGGTCAAATCATTCTTGATCATTGTTCAAATGTTACGATAAATGATCAGATTATATCAAATGTTGATTATGGTATCCAGCTATTATCAACATCTGATGTAGCGATTTCAAATTGCAATATCTCAAACAGTACTTGTGGTATACAACTGAAATATTCAAAAAATATCACCATATTAAATTGTTCATTCGGTAATAATACAATTGCTGGTGTTTTCTTGCGTAATTCTTTAGGAGTAAGGATATTTAATAATACTTTTCATTCTGATGGAATATTGATGTCTGGAGATACAATTAAAAATTTGACAAACCAAGAAATTGAAAATAATTATGTAAACAATAAACCGATTTATTATTATAAAAACCAGTCAAGTATTACGGTACCAACAGATGCTGGGCAATTGATTATCACAAATTGTTCTTATTTCATAGTTAGAAATATTAACATTTCAAATGTGGAATATGGAATTCAAATTTCATATTCAAATAATAATATAATTACTGGCAATAACATAACGAATTGTACTATTGGACTGTTAATCCAACATGATTCTAATGATAACATGATTCATCATAATCGGTTAATAAATAACTCAAGAAATGCTATTGATAATTGCTCAAACACATGGGATAATGGGTATCCATCAGGTGGGAATTATTGGGATGATTATACGGGTTTAGATGCCAATGATGATAGCATTGGTGATATCTATTATAATATATCCGGAGGAAACAACTCAGATAATTATCCATTAGGATATTTTACCAATAGACTGCCTGTTGCTAATTTTACCTGTTCTCCAGAATTCTCCGATACTTCAGATGTTATCCAATTTAATGATACATCATATGACTTAGATGGCAGTATCATCAATTGGACCTGGGATTTTGATGATGGAAATAAATCAGATTATTCAAATCCAACACATCAATATTCTGATGATGGTATTTATATAGTGAATCTAACGGTTGCAGATGAGAGTGGCATTACTAATAGCACTCAGAAATCTATTGTGATAAATAATTCAGCCCCTATTGCAGATTTCCTATTCGGTCCTTCAGATCCTACAATAGCTGATGTTATTCATTTTTATGATTTTTCATATGATTCAGATGGTTTAATTGTTAATTGGACTTGGAACTTTGGCGATGGAAATATAAGTTATGGTGAGAATCAAACATATTTCTATAATGATACTGGTAATTTCAATGTGTCCTTAACAGTAATTGATGATGATGGCGTCGCTGATTCTATATCTAAATGGATTTATATATCAAATATTACACCATGGCACGATGTAGGTATCAAAGAAATTACAGAACCTATATCCGATAACGGTGAAGAACCTGAAAGTATTCATTTTGATGATGGAATAAATTCCATTGGAATTGGACTAACAGATGGAGGTGTTTTTGAAGGAGCAATAAGATTAACGCCATCAGAACTTGCTGGATTTGATGAATGGAATATAACAAAGATTAAGTTCTTCCATCAAGAGATTGGTATGCATTCAGGTAAAGTAAAGATATATGCGAATGGATCATTAACTTCACCTGGTACACTAATAACTTCAGAACCTTACATTGTCACTGGTGCAGATTGGCATGAAATAACACTATCAAACCCAGTCATTATTAATGCAAGCGAAGATATTTGGATATCTGTCGAAGTTACACATGCATCAGATGAATATCCACTCGGTGTTGATATCGGACCTGCTGTTGATTATAAGGGGGATTGGTTATCTATGGATAACGGTTTAACTTGGGGTGAATTACAGGATTATGGTATAGATCGTAATTGGAATATATGGGCAATGATTGAAGAAGATGCCTTAGTAAATGTATTACAACAAGGAACTTACCCAGTTGAAGCAGTTGTGAAAAACTATGGTGGTTTTAATGAGAGTTTCAATGTTAATACAAAAATATTCTTTATCACAAAGTCCCTGGATGTACTTTTCTATGAAGATGACTATTATATATCAAATTTATTACCAGATTCTGAAGAGACAATCATGTTTGATGATGTAATTTTTGAAGAGGATGATCTAGGTACATACAGACTAGAAACCTTAACCGAACTTATAGGTGATGAATATACAATTAACGACAGAGAAATTATTACGTTCATTGTTGAGGAATTCATAGATATAACACCGCCTGTAATATCAAATATTAATACAGAACCAACTGCTCAAGAACCTGGAGGTTGGGTAAACATATCATGTAATGTTATTGATGATGTACAGGTTGATACAGTAATCATTAATATAACTCAACCTAATGGCTCTTATATCAATCAGACAATGACTTATAGTAATAATAATTATTTTAAAAATTTAAGTTACTCTATTCCTGGAACTTATAATTATTTCATTTGGGCGAATGATACCACTGGAAATAGTAATTCATCAACTATTTACACTTTTGAAATAATCAGCCTCTTTGCAGATTTTAATTACACTCCATTAAACCCAGATACCGCAGATATTATTCAATTTATTGACATGTCTTATGACTTGGATGGTTATATACAAAATTGGTCTTGGAACTTTGGTGATGGTGGGACAAGCTATCTGCAGAATACTACGCATCAATATACCAGCAATGGCATTTACACGGTTACACTTGTTGTGACGGATAATGATGCAAATACCGCAGATGTATCCAAAGGGCTCCTTGTCGGCGGTATTCATATAACAACTATTTCATCGAATTGGAATTTCGTCAGCCTGCCCTTCAATCTAAGTATGGATAAAACCAGTTTGGTAATCAAACATGGCGACTGTTATTACACGTGGTCTCAAGCTGCAACCAATAGTGTCGTTAGTGATTACCTCTTCGGTTGGAGCAGATCTAGTCAATCATACACCTTCGCTGATACACTTGAACCGGGTTATGGTTACTGGGTCTACGCCTATGAACCGTGTGAATTCTGGATAGAAAACACCACACTCGTCTATGATACATACATCACTGATGTTGAGCAGAATTGGAACATCATCAGTGTTCCATACGATCAATCAGTAAACAAGGCAAACATCATTGTTGAATACCTGGGCACTGACTACACTTGGAGTGAGGCCGTAACCATGGGTTTGGTAAGTAATTATCTCTTTGGATGGAACAGGGTGAGCCAATCATACGGATTTGCTGACAGCCTTATGCCAGGGTATGCGTATTGGATGTATGCATATCAACCGTGTATGTTGAAGAGAACAGGAACCTAAACACTTCTCTTCCTTTCTTTCTCGGTAAATATTACCAGCAGGTAAAAAATATCCTATGGTTCCGTTTCGGGTTTTTCAATTTGCCCCTGAATACATTCAGGATTTCATTGGGCGAGGTTGATTCTCTTTTAGTCTTCCCTTTTATTTATTCAATGTTACCTTATTTTGCGATTAAATGTTATTTTTTTATTATAACCGTAACATTTAAATTAAAATACTTTATACCGTCATGTAATCCTAATTTGGGAGGAGGCAAGGAAATGGAAAAAAAATCTAAAAAATCTATAATATTTTTGACGCTGGTGTTTTCTGTATTGACCGCAACCGCATTGATTTCAGGAACTGTTGGAGCCAAATCGGTTTATGCCATTGCAAATATAAATGCAAATCCAACCCCGATAGTAGCTTACGACATCCAAGGAAATCTTATAGTGTATCAAAATACATATAATGTTCCATATTATGGTTGGGGTGCAGTTGGTTTGGCGATTGACTCAGACAATGAAATCCTATTTGTTACATATGAAATGAGCGATACAATTCAATTGCTCGACGCAAAAACATTTGTTGATTTAGGTACTACTACTGCGCCAGGCGCAGTTAATCTTGCAGGAATCGTAGTGGATCATGACAATGGATTATTGTATACGGTTGATAGATATACTGATAATTTATATGTATATTCATGGAATGCAAGTACCTATACATTGACTTTGCAACCCGGATTTCCAATAGATTTACCAAATGCTGTTGGGCTCTATGGTATAGCCCTTGATGAAGTAAATGATCTTCTTTACGCAGCAGATGGGGATGGAAATAAGGTCCAGTATTTCGATACAACGTCTTGGACAGAACAGGGAAGTTTTACAGTCGTTCATAATCCAATTGGTATTGCAATTGACGTATCTTCGCAATTTGTATATACTGTTGCTGGATTTTGGTCATCAGACTACTTAAGCAAATATGATCTTGGTCTTGCTACAGAGACATTCCAGGATATGGGGCATGGAGGTATGGGCGTAGCAGTGGATCCAGCTACGAGCCTTGTTTATGTGAACGGTGGTTATTCAGGCGACGATTTAAGTGTATGGGATACAAGCAGCACACCATTCGTTCAAACTGATACTAGTGGTTACATAGGAGATCCTACTGGATTATGTGTACCAGGAAAAGAAGTTTCCTACAATCCATTAAATCTTTCTAAGGATGATGGACTGTCTGGAGAGGATTGCGTAAGTCCTGGAGGTTATGTCACATATGAAATTTGTTTTGATAATGAGCTCAACCAATACGACGTCCATAATGTAACTATTAATGATACTCTCCCTGTTGAGGTAGATTTTGCCTCTGCTACAGACGGTGGTGTATATGACTCTGTAAATCATATAGTAACCTGGAATATTGGAACTCTTCCGGCTGGTGCACCACTATACTGTTTACAATTGGTTGTAAAGGTTGATCCCACGACCCCTTCCAATATCACTATTGTAAACCATTGTACCATAGATAGTGATGAGACCCCAACCACAACAACAAGTGAGGAAACGAAAATATGTCCTTGCTCAATGGAAGTATGGGTAGATGACAATTGGCTCAGCCAGAGTGATGTAGATACATATAACACAAGTCTCACTTGGCAATACGACGCCTTAAATAATATTCAAGATGCTGTCAATAAAGTCTGTGATTGTGGAGTTGTACATGTTCTAGATGGCATCTACCATGAGCAAATCCTAATCAACAAGGATGTATTTTTACTTGGGGAACCAAATGCAAAGATTATAGCTCCAGCTGTTCTGAATACTTATTCAATTGAAGGATCAGGGTCTTGGGCTCCAATCATATTTGCGTATGGTGGAACGTTAACCGGTAATGATGTAAGCGGTAGTGATAATATTGGTGTCATGATCAATGGGTTTGAAATCGATGGTAACTTCAAAAACAATTCAGTTGGTATTTTGTATCATAACGTAGAATCTGTATGTGCTCCAAGTGTTATCTCTAATAACACCATCAAGAATCTTGATATTGGCATAAAGATCGATGGATGTACTCAGGATACCACCATCATTCATAACCATATAGAATGGCCAGACCATACTATCGACAAGATTGGTGTTGTTGTTACAGAATCCGGAGGCTGCGAGCCAGCAGATGTCCATATTCATTATAACTATATTGGTGTTCCTTGCGGCAATAATATAGGCGTCTGGAACCAAGTTACCGATATGGTGGATGCCACCTTAAATTGGTGGAGCATCCCAGATGGACCAAGAAGTCCATCAAGCGGAGATAACTATGATCCCATTACAGGGCGAATAGCTGATGGGTTTGGTGAAAAAGTTGTTGGCCTTGTACACTTTGATCCATGGGCTGGAATAGATGCTATAATGACAATTAGTCAGACCAGTGCTATGGTAGGAGAACCGATCTTTTTCAACAGTGCAGATAGTTATGCTTGTCATATGGACGGAACATACTATGATTTCTATGAGGTTAAATGGAAGTTTGATGATGGATATTATAGTTTTGATGATTCAACAGCCCATATTTATAATAATCCTGGAGTCTACCATGCAAATTTAAGAGTTAAAGCAATAGACATGGATCTTTGGCCTAATTTTATGCTTGACTGGAGTAGAACCACCATCACCATTTCAGCGGATGGAATGGATCTTGTAGCTAATGCAGACGGAGAAGATCTTGGAGGCCATGAAGGTGCACCCAATGAGGTGATACGATTCTATAGCTATGCAATTGGTGGAGCACCACCATATACCTATACATGGGACTTCGACGATGGCACAGCTCCGGCATATGGACAAAATCCGACACATATATATGATGATGATGACATCTATACTGTGACCTTAACCGTAACCGATAGCAATGGAGAGACCACGACTGATACTGTACAAGCTACAGTTTCATCAGGAACACTCATTGCTTACGAGGGAGGACCATATTCAGGTATGACAAACGTTGATATATACTTCTCCGGATATGCAACCGGTGGAACAGAACCATACAACTATGAATGGGACTTCGGGGATGGAACAGCATCACAAAATGGACAAACCACCATACATATCTATGAGATCCCTGGTGTTTACACTGCTACTCTTATAGTTACTGATAACAATGGAAACACAGATTATGCAACATCAGAGGTAATCCTCAATACTGATCGTCCAGAAGAATATAGAGAAATCACATCACTCAACCAAGGATGGAGTTTCATATCACTACCATATGACCAGACAATTGATAAAACAACTCTTTTCATAGAATACAACGGTTTCTACTATAACTGGGACCAAGCCATAACAGACATTAACCCATTAGGCACACCTTTGATCAATCAGTTTATATTCGGATGGGATAGAACCGTGCAGTCATACGCCTTTAATGATTTGTTTGAACCTGGACATGGATACTGGCTTTATGCAGGAGGTGATTGTAAGATATGGGTACAAGAGTTCACCATGCCTGATGATAATTACATCACAGACATTGCAACAGGTTGGAATATTATCGGGGTGTTAGGAGATCAGATTATGAGCAAAACCGATGACCTCATGGTAACATATGATGGCAATGATTACACCTGGCCAGACGCAGTGAATAATAACATTGTCAATGACTATATTTTCGGATGGAACCGAATAGGGCAGAGTTATACCTTCAGTGATATCTTTGAACCTGGTTATTCGTATTGGGTGTATGCGTATCAACCGTGCACGTTGAAGAGAACAGGAACCTAAACACTTCTCTTCTTTTTCTCTTTTTTCTTTCTCGGTAAATATTACCAAGTAGGTAAAAAATGTCCTATGGCTGAGTTTCATTGTTTATACATCATATGCAAAATTCTATAAGCCCTTATCAAAGCCAACCCAAACATCCAGTAACTTCAAATGCTATATTGAGGCGACTTTATAGCCAATCACGAATATGTTCTCCTATTGCGAATAGGGGGTGTTTTTTTGGGGCCCCTTATGGTAATATAGGCCTGTTGAAAATATATTCATCTACGACCATATTAGAGAGGTTTTGTAACCATAGACGAATACATCCTCGACCTATTGTTTTCCTACAAATATTATTGATTTTTGCGAATATGTGAAAATATGTTAATCTGATACATTTTCGGCAAGATTCTCTTTATAAACCGATTTTTAAAAAGAAATTTTTTTCTGGCTACCGAGGGGGGTAATAATCTCTTTTATTGGCAAAATTTTGGAACATGGTTCATGATGTTTCATCTAAAAACGGATTTTGGAATATGACTGTTATTGTTAACACCTATTAAGCATATATTTAAGATAGGACAATATATTATAAATATACAATTTTAATATTGGGGGAGGCAAACTATGAGAATTATGTTGAGTAAAGCATTGGTTTTTGCTGTAATTGTTTTGTTTCTTAATATAAGTGTAATACCAGATGTGAGTAGTGATGCCCCCACTAATGGGATTATCTATGTCGATGATGATGGCGGGGCAGATTATACAAAGATTCAGGATGCAATTGATAATGCGACTGACGGGGATACAGTTTATGTTTATAATGGGTCTTATTACGAAAACGTTGTTGTAGATAAAACCATTAATCTGAAAGGAGAAAAAAGAGATTCTACAATAATTGATGGAAATGGTATAAGTGATGTAGTCTACATTTCTGCTGACAATGTTACTATTAAAAACTTCACAATTAAAAACAGTGGAAATAGTGGTAGAGACGCAGGAATTGAAATTCAAGCAAACCATGCAAATATTTCAAATAACATAATTTATGACAATACGAATGGTTTATACTTATATTACAGTAATAATAACTCCATTTTAAGAAATATTT
>CAYLOF010000017.1:12832-14724 GCA_964385215.1 uncultured Thermoplasmatales archaeon | reverse complement strand
ATTTGAGCGAACGCAGTGAGCGGAAATGAGTGGTACCCGAAGCGCAATTTGACATATTACTCAACCTTCATTCGCATAAACCAAAAATAACCTATTTTCCTTGGAAAAAATAAGTAGAAATAATGCTCTGTAATCTCTGACATGTACAAAACCCAATAATTGATATTTTAAGGAGAAAAGGAGTTATAAAGCAAAAGCTGTTACGAAATTGTAAATTCGAAGGATAGGAAATATGGTTGGCAAAAAATGTGAAATTTGCGGGGACAAAGTATTAATTCTTAAAGAGTGGAAGGGAAATAGACTATGTTTAGATTGTTTGGAGAAAGCGGAAGCTGATGAAATATTTGTTTCTAAAAAACCTTCAAAAAATGAAGGTGTGAAAAATAAACAAATGACACTGGGAAAAAGCAAAAGAAGGTGCACAAGTTGTGGGCGCATTATACCCGAGGATGCAAGGTATTGTCCATATTGCCCAAAAAAATTCTGGTAATGCTAAATATATTCCCATGATGCCTTCCCTACCCAGTCCATTAAAAATCCGCAAAATTTTATATACTCATCTCAGTTTTAGGAAAGCAGGGATGCAAGAGTAGAGATAAAGTGGAATAATGATTGAACTGTATTACTAGGAAGTAGGAAGGGATTAACCTGTATCTTAAAGAAATCCATATGGAAAACTTCAAATCTTTCGGGAAAAAAATTTCAATACCATTTTTCCCAGGATTTACTGCCATAACTGGACCAAATGGATCTGGAAAAAGCAATATTGCTGATGCCATTCTGTTTGTACTAGGGCCCAAGAGTTCAAAGGTCATACGTGCAGGAAGGCTTAGTGATCTTATATTCAACGGAGGGAAGAAGCATAAGAACCCTGCAAAATACTGTAAGGTCTCACTTGTTTTTGACAATACCCAAAGGAGAATGCCTGTTGATTCCGACGAGGTAACTCTTACCAGGATGATAAAACGGGCACCCCTAAAGAAAAATCCCGATAATTACTACAGTTATTTCTACGTCAACAATCACTCTTCTTCGTTCTCCGATTTTATCGATGTATTGGTTCATGCCCGCATTTCCGGAGAGGGATACAACATTGTAAAACAAGGAGATGTTACAAACATTATAGAAATGGGAAGCATTGATCGAAGGAGAATAATTGATGATATTGCAGGTATCAGTAATTTTGACAACGATATAAAAAAGGCGAAAAAAGAAGAAACGGATGTAGATACCAACCTTGATCGCATATGGATTATTTTAAAGGAGATATCAAGCCAAATAAGGCAGCTTAAAAGCGACAGGGATGAAGCATACAGGTACAAAGAACTAAAAGATCAACTTTATGAAACAAAGGCTAAAATTGCACAAAAAAAGAAGCAGGACATTGAATCTCAGATAATAGAGGTAAATCATCAGATTGAATCCTATGAACATGAACGAGATGGGCTGGATAAAAAGGTTACAGAACTTAAGAACCAATATGTCGAGTCGCAAAATGAACTTCAGGAAATAGAAAAAAAGATAGGAGACGTTGGTGGCGATGAAGTAAAGGAGGTCAAGGGGAAAATTGATTCCTTAAGAGGCGAAGAGATAAAAGTTAAGGAGAGAATAAACTACTCAAATGATGAGATTTTAGAGATACAAAATGAACAAGATGAACAGAAAATAATCTTGGATGGCGCCGAAAAGGAGCTCAAAAAATATGTATCTCAAAAAGATGATTTAAATAATCAAATAGATGAAAAACAGGTGGAGTTAAAGGAGAAGGAAAAGGAACTTTCTGAGTTGAAAGAAACCATAATTCAGCATGATGATACGTCTATGGATTTGTCTCACGAGCTTACAAAGATGCGTGAGGAATTTAATGAAAAAACCAGTGAACTCCATGAAAT
>CAYLOF010000017.1:0-12732 GCA_964385215.1 uncultured Thermoplasmatales archaeon | reverse complement strand
GGAGGAAGCAAATCAAAAACTCACCTCTCATTTAGCGATATTGACCGTAGCAAACTGGAAAAAGTAACCCAGGAGCTCAATGATGCCATCACTAGCCAAGATGCACTATCTAAAGAACTTGCAGAGTTAAAAAAAGAGGCAGTCGAACTAGAGAACAATCTTAGATCTTTCAGAACAGAGGCAGATAAAGAGATGCAGGTTAAAGATTTAGAGGTGCGAAGAAAGGAATTCGAAGGGAAACTTGAGGTGCTTGGCAAAGACTTGGAAACAAAAATAAAGGAAAAAGAGGCTCTTGATTTGAGGAAACAAGAACTTATCTCTAAAATCGAGGAATACAATCAACGATTAGGGGAACTCGATTCAATAAAAGAAGAAAAGGGCAAACTTCTTCTAAAAGGAACCAAAAAAGAGCAAGCTCAAAAAGCAAGAGGTCTAGAAGAAGAAGTATCAAAACTCAATGAAACTATGTTGAGGCATTCCTCTGAAAAAGATGCATTAGAAAAGAAAATAGAACTCCTCATCGAACGTAAAGAGGAGATATCTAACAGACTGGAATTAAAGGAAAATGAAATCGAAAAACACAAGAGTTCAATTGAAGAGTTGAAACAGTCCCGATCCAATTATCGTGACGAGTTAAAGGCACTTATGGCTGTTGAAGAACAAATGACCGGCAAGATTAAAGAATTCTCCGTAAATCGCGATAAAATCTATAGGAAAACTGTATCAGTTGAAAACGATCTTGATAAAATAAATACTCGTGTCGAGTCCTACTATGATCTAATTTCAAGGGCAAAATACAGATTACCTACTCTAGAGGACGCTGTGCGAGAGCTTGACGAAGAGCTTAAATTATATAATGTTGAAATCACTGGCAATAAGATACCGAATGTTGAATCACTAAAAGATTCTATGAAGGTCATTGAGGAATCTATGAGGGAGTTAGAACCAGTCAATATGCGTGCTCTTGGAGAATATGAGCATCAGACAGAACGTAAGACAAAGCTTGATGAGGATGTCAAGCATTTAAAGGATCAGAAAAAGAACTTAGTGAAACTGGTAAAAGAGATAACGACCAAGAAAAAAGATAGATTTTATGATGTCTTTGACGAAATCAATAAGAACTTTAAGGAGGCATATGCACGGCTTTCAGAGGGTGGCGAGGCAGAGTTAACGCTTGAGGATTCAGAGAACATCTTTGAAAATGGCCTTACAATAAAAGCAAGACCGCGCGGAAAGAAGGTACTTTTGCTTTCTGCACTTTCAGGTGGAGAAAAAAGCATCGCATCGTTGGCATTTATCTTTGCCATTCAAAATTATGACCCCAGCCCATTTTATGTGCTAGATGAGGTTGACATGTTCCTTGATGGGGTAAATGCAGAAACAGTATCGCGCATGATAAAACAGAATGCACTAGATTCGCAGTTTATCTTGGTTTCACTCAGAAAGATTGCATTAAAGGAGGCAAATCACATATATGGTGTTACAATGAGAGAAACCGGCATTTCTGAAATGATAGGCAACGTAGATCCATCATCTGTAGGACCAAAGGGTGAGATAAACTTAGGAGGAAAACATGGAGCAACTTAAAATCGATAATGATGTGATAAATCATTTACTATTTCATAAGGCACTCATTGACGAAGAGGATGATGCAACTAGAATTAACTATTATGTTAATATGCTTCAAAAGACCAATGATGGAGAACACATCTCCATAGAAGATCCCTTTGACAGGTCCATAGCCATAGCCTTTGAATTAGTAATGAGACAACACCTTAACCCATGGGATTTGGATTTGGTGAGTTTTTCTACCATGTACCTTAAGCGAGCAGATGAGGAGAAAATCGATCTGATAACTGCAGGTCGCATAATTCTTATGGCATGGAAGGTGCTTAAGCTACAAAGCGACAATCTTTTAGTAAGTGTGGAAACAGAAAAGGAAGAACAAGAATCTTTTGATTGGGCAGATTTACCAACCGAGATGTGGCTTGAAAATGATGATGATTATTCATATACTAACCTTATCATGAAGATGCCAGAGCCACCACTAGATGAACCTGTTCGAAGAGATGCCAAGAGAAAGGTCACGTTGATTGAACTTTTAGGTGCTTTTGATCAAGCGCGTAAGGAATCCGAGGAATATCAAATTCTTGATCAAGAACGACAGGCAGAAAGAGAGATGCTAAGAATAAAGGCAAGAAAACGCATGATAGGTACGGTCCATGAAGATAATCTTGAGGAAGATGTTGAGGCAATCTGGAAGAAAATCAGAGAGTTTGATAAAAAAACCATGTCTCTTTTTGACTTATGTGAGAAAGGAAATCGAGAGGAAGTTATTAAAACAATCATATCAGTTTTATTTCTTGTATATGATAACAAAATAAGGGTATATCAGAGAAAATTTCCATATGGAAAGATATATATCAAAAATATAGGTTACACCTAAAAGGGATGGCCAATGGGAAAAAAAGAGAAACGTTTGGTTGAATCCGTATTGTTTTCTGCTAGCAAACCAGCAAGCATCAATGGTATCAAAGAAGCTACGGGGCTTTCTTCAAAAAAGATCAAGGAGACTCTAACGGAGCTTATTGAAGACTACAACGTTGAACGTAAAAACGATACTTCGATGGAAATAATAAAGGCAGGAAACAAATATGCTATGCAGGTCAAAAAAACGTATGCTGATCAGTCTATGCTGGTCACAGCGCCAGATATTAATGATAATATGCTTAAAACCTTATCTCTCATAGCGTTCCATCAGCCTGTCAAACAATCTAACTTGCGCAGGATGGCAGGTCAAAAGATATATGATCATGTGGATGAACTTGTTTCAATGAAACTAATTTATAGCAAAAAGCATGGTGCAACTGAAATGCTTACGACGACAAAACTTTTCCCCGAATATTTTGGCATCGAATCTACAAAACCGGACGAAATACGGGATTTTCTTGCAAAAAAGGTGATCGGAAAAATATCAAATGTAGATGATCAAGAATAGTTTTTAGGATAATTCTACTTACAATTGTTATGTTTAATATTTTTCTATTTTCATTGTATATAAAGTATGGATTCCGCTAGGCTTTGGGACAATATTATGAAATCATGCTGTTCCAAAATCAATTTCAAGGTTTTCAAGATATTTCAGATAGGCTAATCGTTTGATGTTATAATCCCAGTTTCTTCTAAATCTTTGACTATCCTAATTGCCATAGCTTTAGATACATCCAATTCTCTTGATATGGAAGAATAATTTGTTTGGTATGATAGAGAACGTACAATCAAATAGAGGAATTTGTAAATATCTGTTTCGTATTTTATATTCGTGTTTCTTAATGCTGATAGATCCTGTAATATAACTTTTCTAATGGAGTTTTCTAATGCCTCATAAAATCCATTTTTAGGGTATAGTAGATCTCCATACTTTATATATTCTTTAAAATGTTCATAGGTTTCTGCATGTTTTTTGGTTAACAAAACCTTATCCTTTATAATTTTTTCAAAAGAGACAGCAGGTATGTCGGGATTTCCAAATGAGTTTTGGATTCATTTGGAAATCCCATATGCGTTACCTACATTTTGATGGATGTTTATTTAAAGGCATGGTTCTTATCAAACAATGAAGGAAGGTAAATAATAGATGAACAATAAGTTGTTATTGGTTGTATTGTTGAGTTTAGTGGGGGCTGTTTTGCTATCTGGCTGTGTTCAGGAGGATTATGGAACCTTGGTTTTGCATATCACTGATGCTCCTGGTGATTTGAATATTACAGAGGCTCTAGTTACAATTTCATCTATTGAAGTTCACTTGGCATCTGCAGGAAATAATAGCACTGCTGGATGGTACACCATTGTTCAAGATTCACAAACATTTGATCTTATTGCAATCCAGAATGTTACAGAATTTCTTGGCAGTGAAAATTTGAGTGCTGGAGTATACACACAAATGCGGTTAAATGTAGATGAAGCGTTGGTAACTATAGATGGAATCCAGTATAATTTGACTATACCCTCAAAAACAGTAAAATTAGTGAAATCATTTAGAATTAATGAAAGTGAAACAACAACACTGACTTTAGATTTCGATGTGCAGAAATCTGTTCATAAAACAGGAAATGACAAATACATTATGCAACCAACGATAAAAGTAATACAAGAGTAATTTTCTCACTCATTCTTATTTTATTTGTCTCTTACTTGTTTTTGAAATTGATTTCAATTTGGAAAAATCTGAGTTTTTTCAAACATATTTTTGATCTTAAGAAGAAAATGTTATGAAACAGACCTGCATGAAGAAAAAACATTAGTGGTCTCGCTTGTATTATTCAATAAAAACTGTAAAATCTGCGGAGATGAAACTAACAATCCAGATGGAATCTGTGATGATTGTAAGGTTTCAATGATGAGTGAGGATGATATTACACCGACTTTATGAAATCAGCCGAAAGGATATAGCAATTGTTGAAATGAAATCAGTCCACTAACTACTTGTTTTATGACAAATATTGTAATTAAAATGTCTGGAAATATTTGATAACGTTCATCTGTTGTTATCTATATCGTCGAAATTGATAAGGCTGTATTCAAAGAGATACTTTGTTGGATTCCATCCAATCATACACTGCATCCTGCCTCCTACATCCTGAGATAGAACAAGCCAAATCTTGGCACCATCTGGATAGTTCTCATCATCTTCGGCTGGTAGATCTCCTATATCAACCGATTCTTTGATTTTGACATTGCCATAGTCGTCTACTCTAGCTTCGCCTAGGATAATAAGACCATCTCCCGGCCAAGGATCTGGATAATAGATAAGAGAATACCAGCATCCTGGTTCTAAACGATGCCCATTGAATGCAAAGTCAAATTCGGATCCCGAAAGAGTATATTTCATCTTACCCCATGATCCCTTTCCGATAATCTCCCATGTTACAGGATCTTTCTCAAAGAGATAGAGATGCTCCACATTAGAATTTCCGGTTTGGTTATAAGGTTTTTTTGCAATAGCTGCTCCGTTAAGAATTCCAACTAGCATAAAAATACAAATTACGATCAATATCCAAATTTTTCCTTTCATCCTACCACCACTATACTATTTTTAGCTAATACTATATAATATTTGTTTGAAAAAATTCCAAACAAGAGATTCTGCCACTTTGACATTTTATCAAGATATATTTATATACTATCTTTACAAAAAATTAAGGCATAGGAGAGTAGGAAAATGGATGTGAAGAAATTGAGAATTCGACATAAAGAAAAAGTATCTGGAATATTTTTGATGCTGATGGTTGCGTTATTTTCTACTATGCAAATAAACGTAAGCGCTACGGGACTACCACCAGTTGCAGATGCTGGTGGGCCGTACACAGGTTTTGAAGGCTCAAACATTATATTTGATGCATCAGGTTCTTACGATCCAGATGGTGAAACTATTGAATATAAATGGGATTTTGATGGAGATGGTTTCCCTGATTCTAGAATCTGGATAGTTGATCCAACTAGCACACACATGTGGACAGATGACTACTATGGAGCTGTGATGGTTTTTGTCACTGACTATTTTTACTACGTTAATGATACAACAACAGTAACAGTTTACAATGTCGCACCAACAATTACATCTATCACTGGACTGCCATCTGATCCAATTGAAATTGGTACTACCGTAGAATTAATTAGCACATTCACTGACCCAGGAATATTGGATACTCATACTGCAATCTTTGACTGGGGTGATGGAACAATATCTACCGGCACAGTGACTGAGACGGATGGCTGTGGAACAGCAACTGATACCCATATATATACTGAAACTGGTGTGCATACGGTTACACTCACCATTACAGATAAAGATGGCGGTAGTGATACAGAAATCTTCCAATATGTAGTAGTGTATGATTCATCAGATCCAACAAGTGGTTTCGTTACTGGTGGTGGATGGATTGATTCACCGGCAGGTGCATATAGGGCTGATTCAACTCTCACTGGAACGGCAAACTTCGGATTCGTTTCAAAATACAAGAAAGGTCAATCAACTCCAACTGGAAATACTGAGTTTCAATATCAAATAGCTACTCTGAACTTTCACTCAAAAAACTATGATTGGCTGATAGTTGCTGGAGCAAAGGCTATGTATAAGGGTACTGGAACAATTAACGGAGAAGGAAACTACGGATTTATGATCTTCGCTATTGATGAGAAGCTCACGCCAAGCACTGATGTTGACATGTTCAGAATCAAGATCTGGGACAAGGACGACAACGATTCAATTGTTTATGACAATGACCTAGAGGAAAATGGAACTGAACTTAGTGGCGGACAAATCGTAATACATAAGAAGTAAGGAAACCCTTGCGACAACCGACAACTATTCAAGGATAGAGACTAAATCTATCTATCTCTTCTTCTATGATACTTCAGTCATGGAAGAACTTTTTTCTCTTTCTTTCTCATGACCTAAGTTTCAGAGTTTTATCTCACACATTTTGATGCGAGTTGCTAGCCTTTTCTCAGTTTTTTCGGATTCTCGAACTTAGCATTGAGATATACTACGAGGATGATAGAAGAATCGCAGATTGCCTGATTGAAAATTGTCCTAGTACAAATGTTGTTTTTGTTGAGAATTTTGAAAGATATTTATCTAGCATTTTAGCAAGTTTTCCCAAAGTATACAGATATTTTATCTGTCTTGGTCTACCAATGCCCTCTGCCGATAGCTGTTCTAAAAAATTAGGTATATGTGTTACATTCTCATTAATAATATCTATATTTTTGATACGTTCAAACGCATTTTCCAAGTCTTTAACGGTCTTTGCCGTAAGCCCTCAATAGAGTTAAAGTGCTTGGGGCTTTTAAGTCCCATCATAAATGCCGCGGGAGGGACTTGAACCCTCGACATCACGGTCTTCAGCCGTGCACTCTCCCAACTGAGTTACCGCGGCAAAGCAGTAAAATTGAAGTTTGATATTTTATTTTGCCTATTCAAGCGCAGCTATGACCTTATCAACAGTTTTGGAAATGCCGTTTAATGCATTTGTAAGCGAATGCAGGATTTTTGGCACTTCATCTGTAGTTACAGCCCCCTTGGAGGACGGCTCAACAACCCCCTCATGTTCCAACATCCGTAGTGAATATCTTACCATGTGTTGAGGATATTCGGTTAGTTCAGCCAATTTTATTATACCCATGGGTTGGTTTTCCTGCAACGTCTTAAGTACCTTAACATGTCTTCTAAGTATCTCAAGCTCAGTCTCTATAACGCTTGTAAGAGCACATCTTTCCTTCTCATTATCTTCCATTTTTACCATACCTCTAGGCTACTTGTTAACACATGTAATCTACTCCCAATATTTAAAAATCTCTATTGATCGGTTTCTACATCCAAAGTTGACTAAATCGATGAATAGCTTTTTATCCAATATGTACATTCATATGGAGAAATCATGAGAAAAATCACTCAGAGACTGATGGTCATCGCGACTCTGCTCTTCTTGTTTCAATTTCTGATACAACCAGTCCTAGCAGATGGAGAAATCACTCTAGAATACTTTTATAACGAAAATTGCGGATCTTGTGTAGAATTACTTCTGACAATAGATGAAATTGGGAATAGATATAATGATACAGTTATTGTTCAGAGGAAAGAGATAACACTAAATACCGATTACTATGTGGAGTATGAAAATTATCTCAAAAATTCTAGTGTGCTTCTTGGATATCCCTTCGTAATCTTAAAAAGTGAAATTAATGATACGATAATTAAAGAAATCAATGAATTAGATGTGACTACTGAGTATATTGGAAATGCCATTGATGAATATTTATTCCAATTATTGGTGCAACCATATTTAACTGATGGAAAAATAATTCTTGAATATTTTTATAACAAAAGCTCTGACTCAGACATAGAATTGTTATCTACAATTGACGAAACCGAAGATAAATATCCAGATACACTTGCCATTTTTAAAAAAGAGATCACGTCAAATTCTACGTACCATATAGAGTATCAAAATCATCTAAATAATTCTAGTGTGCTTATCAACAACCCGTTTATCATTCTAAAAAGCGGAATCAATGACACGTTGATAAAGGAAATCAAAGAAAATGGCATTCTAAGATATGTCCAGTACCTTGAGAATAATATTGATGAATATCTTTCAGGGGGAAAAACCAATGAAAGTACTGATGGGAATTTGATAGAAGTCGATGTCATCTTCGGGAGAATAGAAATTAACATCTCCAGCCTCTCACTTCCAGTTCTCACAATTGTGCTTGCTGGTCTAGACAGTTTCAATCCATGCGCATTTTTTATTTTGATTTTTCTTTTGAATCTTTTATTATATGCCAAATCTCGTAAGAGAATGCTTTTGATTGGCAGTATATTTATCTTTTTTTCAGGAATACTCTATGCATTGTTTATGTTTATACTGCTTAACGCGGTTTTACTTACCAAACATACACCAATAGTTACCATTTTTGCAGGAAGTCTCGCACTTGTTCTTGGAGCCATAAATATCAAAGATTTCTTCTTTTTCAAAAAAGGAGCATCTTTAAGTATTCCTGAAGATAAAAAACCAGGTATATATAAGCAGATGAGAAATCTTGTTAAAAATCCCAAAACCACAGCAGTAATTATTGGGACGGTAGCGCTAGCTGGAACGGTTAATTTTTATGAATTATTATGCACTTTAGGTTTACCTCTGGTATACACTCGAAATTTGGCATCGTACAGCTTATCTGCAACTGAATATTATACCTACATCTTCTTTTACAATGTGATCTATGTTATACCACTGATAATCATTGTTTTAATTTTTGTTCTTACATTGGGAAAAAGAAAACTCACAGAATGGCACGGTCAAATGATGAAGCTTGTCACAGGGATAATGTTATCTTCCTTTGGTGCCATATTCTTGATTAACTACCAACTTTTGGCAAATATCATTACACCCATATTATTGTTAGTGTTCAGTCTTTTAGCAACAGCAGTTATTTCGTCTATATGGAAAAGGTACATGGGTAAAGAAGGAAAACTAGATCTATCAAAACTCAAAGAAAAAGTTAAAGGAAAGAAATAGAAGGGAGAATAATTCCATCCTCTCTATTTTAGATGAGTATCAACCAAATTCCTATGAGAAGAGCATCAGTTGCTGCCGTAGTTGCCATTGTTCCAGCACATTCCGCAGTTACCGTTATTTCCACTTTACTCAATCCAAATATCAGAAGTTTTTTAGCAACTATCTCACCACCTGCCTCAAGTATATTAATAACGCCTTCACTGGACTCATCTATTTTACCTAGTAGCCCTTTGCTCTCAATTGAGATGCTCCAGCCTACCTCATAAGCATCATCGTTTCCAATGTTTCTAATTATTGCAGTTACACCGATCCCACTTGTTATATCTATATCAAGTTCAACATCATGTGTTGTAAAACTCCATATATCTGATGTATTTTCAAACTCTGAATCATCGGCAATTGCATACCATTCATATGTACTACCTTTGGTAAGACCAGGCCAGATGACAGACGCCAGTCCGCCACTTGCGACATTTGTATCTGTACCTATCAGGCTATCATCTGAAGCATCAAAAAATGATACATCCATCATATCGCCATCAGGATCAGAAGCAATTGCATGTAATGTTGGACTAAGAGAAACGCCAGTTGCATCGTCAGAAGGTGATGGGCCTACTGGTTTACTTGGAGGATGGTTTGTTGGAGTGTCTGCAGTAGTGAAATTCCAAATGGGACTTTCATTTGATTCGTCTTTATCATCCCAAACAACAATTTGCCAATAATACATCTCACTGCAATTCATTATTCCGGGATTGTAACTCGTGCCAGATTGATTTGCCTCAACTTTTGGTGGTGGGCTTACCGTTCCAAAATATACATCATAGGTAATCGGATCGCCATCAGGATCGTCACTTATCCAACTAATATCCGCAGCAGTATCCACATCAATTGCACCGCTCTCAGGTGATGGATTCACAGGTTCATTTGGGGGGTGATTTGCAGGAACCTCTGTGGTAGTAAAGCTCCAAATTGACCCATTAGAAGAAATGTCGTAATTGTCCCAAGCAACAATTCTCCAATAGTATGTAATATTATGATTCATCGTACCCGGATTGTAAGACTCTGTTGACTGATTAGATTTAACTTTTGGTGGAGAACTGACCATTCCAAAGTATACATCGTAAGTAACAGGGTCTCCATATGGATCTCCACCATCCCAACTCATGTAGTCATTAACGCCCACATTGATTGCATCATTTGCTGGGAAAGGATTACTTGGAATATTTGGTGGAGCATTTGTAGCCGTAGTGAAATTCCATACTGCTGATTTTGTTTCAAGTTGAGAATCCTTTGAAACAGCATACCATTCGTATGTAGTGTCGTAGGCAAGATTAGACCATTGAAAAGATGCTGTGGCACCGCTTGATACATTAGTATCTATACCAATAATAACATCATCTGAGTTACAGAAACGTACATCCATGTTATCTCCATCTGGATCTGTAACATCTACACTTAATATTGGACTTAGATTTACATTAGCAGCTTCATCAATAGGTGATGGATTTGTAGGTTCATCTGGAGGGTGATTTGCTGTTGAAAGAATTGTTGTGAAATTCCACGTATCTGATAAAGTTTTAAACTCTGAATCATTAGCAACTGCATACCATTCATATGTGGTGTTGTGGCTAAGACCAGCCCATATAACCGATACGGTACTTCCATTGATACCATCATTTACAGTATCTATTATGCTGTCATCTGACGCATTGTAAAATGAGACATTCATTGAATCTCCATCTGGATCTAAAATATCCACACTTAGGGTTGGAGTCAGACCTACTCCAGTCGCACCATCAGAGGGAGATACCAATATGGGCTTGTATGGTGGATCATTTCCAAATATGTAGGCTGTTCCATTTATTCTTGTATGATTGATCTCACTGGGAATAGGATATGCAGTCAAAAGCTGACTATATGCGATTTCTAAATCACAAGAATCACCAGCTGAGCCAACAGCCTCAAACTCCAATCGTGCAATAGTAAAATCACCAGAGACACCAGACATAGAATAACCAGTAATATTGACAGAACCAATTTCATAATTAGTATAATTGAATATGGTAAAATCACTATCGTCGATATTGGTAACATTTACTACAGAAGGGTCCCACGAAAGATTGATACTAAACGAACCAAGATTAGAAACACCAGTAACATTTATAAAACCAGCACTGACGTCACCTAGAGAAACATTAACATCTTCAATGGAAACAACTGCAGGTGAATCATTTGAAGATGGTTCTGTAGTAAATGTATACACTTCTCTAGCATAGGTGCCACTACCACTTGGATCAGTAGCATTCACGTACCAAGTATATGTCATGGAGTAATTTAGACCTGATATAAAACATGTCTTGGTACCATCTGTGTCACCATTACTATCATTACTTCCAACATCAGGACTTGTTTCAATATTCCAATTAAAGCTGTCATCTTCCGGATCGTCGATATGGATGCTTAAAGATGAAATGGACATCGGCACGATAATAGCACCATCTGATGGACTTTCACCCGATAAAACGGGTGGATCATTAACCTCTTCCTCAGTAATGAAACTCCATATATCAGATTGATTGGAATAGGTACTATCTTCTGCAATAGCATACCACTCATATTCAGTATAATAGCCGAGGTTCAGCCAAGTAACTGATGCTATTCCGCCACTTGCAACATTTGTATCTATGCTTATCAAACTACCATCTGAAAAATCGTAGAACGAGACATCCATAGAATCGCCATTAGGATCCGTAACCCTCACACTTAATGTTGGATTTAGGGAAATTTCAGTTGCACCATTATAAGGCAATGGGTTTGTAGGTTCATTTGGATAATTGTTAGGAACAGTTATATTAGCATGTAAATCTACACTATAACCCGTCTCTGATCCTATCGTAATTGATTGATTATCATATGGAACCCAATCATCGCCAACGTAAAAATAGCCTGTTTCTCCTTCATATCCTGGGGGGATGCCAATGATGTAATTATCTTCATCCCATTCAATGGTTGTTGTATTAAATGTATTTCCATCAATAACGATTTTTACTCCGACACCGACATCTGCTATTGCCCCATCAATAAAAACCGTTCCATATATAGATTTTGGACCAGCATTCATGTTAGCACAAAGAGCAACAATACTTAATGAAGTAAACAACATTATCAAAAGTATTGAAATTATTTTCTTATTTATCATAAATATCTTCCTGCACTTCCCGCATTTTTATAATATATATTACTATTTATAATCAATTTACATCATATATATGTTTTGCGCAAATGTCATCCTAATGATTCATTATAATTTTTGATTTACATCACATATGAAAAATTCTAAACGTAGCTCTTAATCCACTCCTAACAAAAGAGAAATGAATTGAAGAAAAGTTTATTTCTTAATTTTTTTCTTTGCCTGGATCTTTGTCTTGCTTTTTATCGTCTTTCTCTTTACATTTACAACCAGGAAAATTATAATCAGAACGATTATCGCCAGTAAAATACCTACACCCAATGCATACCATATTGCATTATTTTCAGATGTTTTCTCGGAGGTGCATTCAGTAAATATGCCTGCCTTGATATTATAGACATAATCCCAATCGCCATCTCCATCATTGTCTATTAAATAAGTACTGTCATCTTGTTTATT